>JAJPYU010000131.1 GCA_021204765.1 Clostridiales bacterium | reverse complement strand
GAGCAGATAATAGAATACCGTCAATATACCCACTGCGAAGAGCAGGGGCGAAAAGACCCGCATATATTCCACGCCGTACTGTATGGCCTTGGCACTGTCCGTGAAAAGAGCCATGATCTTCGGTGCCAGTATAAATATCAGAGGGGAGACAATCGCATAACCCGCTGCAGTGAGCCAGAAAGTCTTTTTAAAACCCTCCTGGACCCGGGGGATATTCCCGGCACCGGTATTCTGTCCAGCGAAAGTCCCAAGGGCAGTACCCAGGGCGTCGCCGATCAGCACACCGATCCACTCCATCTTTATCGCGACGCCATAGGCCACCACCATGGCAGTGCCGAATGTGTCCACCACCGCCTGCAGGGTCATGTCCGACACGGAAATAATGCTCATCTGCAGCCCGGCGGGGATACCGTATCTCAGCATCTGCTTCCCAATATGTGGATTGAGATGCATCTTTTCCCTTTTGAGACGGCACATGGGCAACACTTTCCATGCATAGATAAAACAGGCCACCCCGGATATAAGCTGGGCGAGTATGGTGGCCACTGCCGCACCGGCCACACCGAAAGGCAGCGCCGCGACAAAAAGAAAATCAAAAAGGATATTCAGACCACTGGCCACTCCCAGAAAGACCAGAGGTATCATGGAATTGCCCAGAGCCCGGAGGATCGACGCTATCCAGTTATAGAGCATGGTACCGACGCAGCCCGCGCAGATGACCTGAAGATACAGCGTCGCCTCCGGAAGGACCTCCGTCGGGGTCTGCAGGAGTATCAGGACCGGTCTGGCCAGCAACAGGCCGGCTAATGTGACTATGGCCGTCATGGCTATGGCTATATAAATTGAGGAATAGTAGGTCTCCTCCACCTCGTTTTCCTGGCGGGCTCCGTAATACTGGGACAGCACTACAGAGATGCCGGTGGTCATCCCCAGTATCAGGGAAGTGACCAGATACATTCCTACGCCTGACACGCTGACCGCTGCCAGGGCATTGTCACCCAGATACCGTCCGACTATAAAGGAATCCACGAAATTATAGATGCGCTGAAAGACCAGACCCAAAAGCACCGGCCCGGAAAACCTCAGAAGCTGCGGGACAATACGTCCCTCTGTCATATTTACTAAAACATCTTTTCTCATGCCAGGAAGTTTACTATCCTGCAAACTAAAAAGCAATAGCAAAAACCCGCAGGAAATGTACAATTTCAGCTATCTTCTCTCCCGCACCAGACACCCCGCTGCTGGTGCGGGGAAATTGGGTATTTTATGCCAAGCCGCACTTTCCCGCGGGATCATTTATCTCCAGATCATTTAGTTCCCACTCATCCAATCGGGACATCCAATCTGATGATCGAATCAGATTCTCCTTTTCCGGACGGGGCAGACCCTTTATATAAGCCTCCCGATGCATGGCTTCCTCCTTAGTATCGAAAGCCTCCAGGTATACCAGGTTGAGCGGCCCCCTGCCTCTGGTGTATTTGGCCCCGTGGCCGCTGCGGTGAGCCGCAAGCCTCTTTATGATATCATTGGTCCAGCCGGTGTAGTAGCTTCCGCCCTTACACTCCAGGATATAGGTGAAATTCATATCCCATTTCTCCATAGACTTACTTATGTGAGATGCCCTCTCAACAAAAGCCAGTGGGATTTCACAAAACTGTCAAATGTTTTGTGAAATCAAGCTTTTGTCCACAGGACGCATGATAGCATCCAATCAGACTGCGCAGCAAGCTGCTTGTCTTCTTGGGCTATCAAAGTGTAGTTCGGGCATCGCCAAGCGCATTGGTCAGAGCAGCAAACTCCTCCAGGGTAAGTGTCTCTCCGCGGACAGTCAGGGGCTTATCTATGGAAATAATTGCCCCCTCGATTTCCTCTTTGGAGAAACTCAAATCCTCCGAATTCTTAAGGCCATTTACCATGGTCTTGCGCCGCTGGTTAAAACAGGCTCTTACAATCTTAAAAAACAGCTTCTCATCTGACACATTCACCTTGGGTTCACTGACAGCGTCCAGCTTTATCACTGAAGAATCCACCTTGGGCCGGGGCATGAACGCTGACGGCGGCACACTCATCACCACCTCGGGGTCCGCATAATACTGCACAGCCAGGGATAATGCTCCGTAATCCTTGGAACCGGGGTGTGCCTGCATGCGGTCGGCCACCTCCTTCTGTACCATGATGGTGATGCTCTCAAATGGGATATGCCTCTCAAGCAGGGTCATGATAATCGGCGTCGTGATATAATAAGGAAGATTCGCTACGATCTTCACCGGGCGGCCCTCGTTCTTCTCCTCAACTATCCTGTCTATGTCCACCTTCAATATGTCCTCGTTGATGACCTCCACATTGTGGTATCCCCGGAGAGTCTCCTCCAGCACCGGCATCAGGAGCTTATCTATCTCCACAGCCACCACCTGCCCGGCCGCTACGCAAAGGTACTGGGTCAGCGTCCCTATCCCCGGTCCGATCTCTATGACCAGATCCTCCGGATAAATTTCCGCCGCCTCGACTATCCCTTCCAGGACGCCCGGATCCACAAGGAAATTCTGTCCAAACTTCTTTACCATGGTAAAATTATGCCGCTCCAGGACATCCCGCGTCATCCTGGCATCCGCAAGCCACGGTCTCGGGACTATGCGCTCCTCACTGTACATGCAACAACTCCTTAGCATTGATCTCCGTCTGTTCTATGACCGTCTCCACCGGGATCCCTTTTATGGCCGCAATCTCCTCCGCCACATATTTGATGAGATCCGAGGAATTCCTCTTGCCCCGGAAGGGCACCGGTGCCATATAGGGGCAGTCCGTCTCCAGCACTATACTCTCCAGGGGGATATTCCGTGCCGTCTCTTTAGCCTTTTTGGAATTCTTAAAAGTAACCACTCCGCCAAGTCCGATATGATAGCCCAGCTTCACATACTCCACCGCCATCTCCGGCGAATATGAATAGCAGTGGATGATTCCGCCCAGATCCCTGCCGTGCCCCTTTATGATATCAAAGGTATCCTGCGCTGCCTCCCGGCTGTGTACCATGATGGGAAGCCCCAGTTCCCGTGCCATATCCATCTGGCGGATGAACCATTCAGCCTGAACCTCGTGAGACTGCACATCCCAGTGATAATCAAGACCTATCTCTCCTATGGCCACTACCTTGAGATTCGTCCGGGCCGTCTGCTCCATCCATGCCAGGAATTCACCATTGATATCTCCCACCTCATCGGGATGGACACCCACCGCCGCATATATGAAATCATATTTTTCTGCCAGGGCTACGCTGTCATAGCAGCCGACAAGAGCAGCGCCCACGTTGACGATATTCCCGACATTTCTCTCGTGCATGCTGCCGAGGAGAGCATCCCTGTCCGGGTCAAACTGCTTGTCGTCGTAGTGGGCGTGTGTATCAAAAATCATATCTCTTTTTCCTAAATTAACCTGCCGGTCGGCTATCCGGCAAGTGCGTGCCGCCAGATTATTTATCCAGTGCCTCCACCTTTTTCATCACATCATCCAGCTTCAGCCTTCCGAAAAGTATCTCCGGAGCAGCGGTCACTTTAATTCCGTCCGGTCTCACACCAAATGTGGCCAGCTCATCATAGCCTCTGTCAACATCTCCCAGCATAGCCAGTATCTTCTCAGCGGTCTCGGGCATGAAGGATGAGAGCAAATGTGCCCCGATGCTGATACTCTCAACCAGATTGTAGAGGACAGTGGACAGACGGTCTTTCTTCTCCTCGTCCTTTGCCAGAGCCCAGGGCATGGTCTCGTCGATGTACTTATTGCATCTCTTGAAAATGACGAAAACCTCTCCCAGGGCATCTGCTATCCTGAAAGCATCCATACAGGCCGCCACTTTATCCCTGGCAGCAGCGACAGTTTCCTTAAGATCCTCATCCGCTTCCCCGGTAACTCCGGGATTTGCCACCACTCCGTCGAAATATTTATTGCTCATGGAGATGGTGCGGTTCACCAGGTTCCCCAGAGTATTTGCCAGCTCTGAATTGATCCGCTCCACCAAAAGCTCCCAGGAGATGACACCGTCGTTGTCGTAAGGCATCTCTTTTAAAAGGTAAAATCTCACCGCGTCCACTCCGAAGATATCCACCAGCTGGTCAGCGTAGAGGACATTTCCCTTGGACTTACTCATCTTGCCCTCACCCTGGAGCAGCCAGGGATGGCCGAAGACC
>JAJPYU010000241.1 GCA_021204765.1 Clostridiales bacterium | reverse complement strand
TTCGGAATCCTTGTAGTTGTTCTGCATCCAAAATGCGAAATCAATCTGAATTGTAACTGTAGCGTGTTCCTTATCATATGCAGTGCTATCAATCATACTGTCATGCATGTAATAATTCTCCACAAATTTATCAATTATCATTATCCTTACTCCCAACGCTGAACTATATAACCCATCCGCTCCTTGAGCCCATCACTGAAATCGTCCAGATTATCAATTGTGATAACCCCTTCCTCCAGCAATGCCAGAATATTTGATATCATGCGCGAACGACTCATATGTACAGACACTCCCGCATCATACTTATCCTTGTTAATCTGCTCTTCTAATTTCCAAAATTTTTCTGATGCATGTAAGTTCTCATTAGCCAGCACATCCATATATTCCCTATTAAGCTTATCCATGTATGCTTCTTGCCAACCGGGAAGCTTCTCCCTGAAAAGCTTCCAGTCTGATTCAAGAAATTCATAGTCTATATCAATCATATTGCACCTTAACCTCCTTAATCTGGGATAAAAAACTGTCAACATCAAAATACAGATCATCCAGTATCGGAACCAGATCAATATACTCTTCTTCCAGTTCTTCATTATGCTGATATTTGGCCATCACAACAATATAACCATGATCCCACTCCTTGACTTCTGTATAATACTCCAGTGAATAAGGAGACTTAAAGCGAATCATGTGGTGATTATATTTAAATATGGTATATTTATTTTTGTTGCCTAATATCGCATATTCCACCGCACACCTTCTATTTCTTCAATAATATTTTATTCTCACTTGCCATCTACTGCTCCAAGTAGTACTGTGTATCATAATAAAGTATTTGCCTACAAATATCAATACGGAGGAGACTTTAAAGCAATGTACTTTTCCTACGGCGAAAAGGAGACTGAATATCTAAAATCCCGGGACAAAAAGCTTGCTGCTGTCATAGATACCGTGGGGCATGTATACCGTGAGACTGACCACGACCTGTTCTCATCAGTCGCCCACCAGATAGTCGGGCAACAAATCTCCACCAAGGCTCTTAATACTATCTGGGGCAGGATGCAGGAAGCTCTCGGGGAAGTAAATGCCGAGACTATATCTTCTGCTGACAGAGACTCTCTGCAAAGCATAGGTATCTCCTACAGGAAAGTGGATTACATCAAAGATTTCGCGGAAAAGGTTTTAGACGGCTCTTTTGACCTGGAATCCATATGGGAAATGTCTGATGCTGAGGCCATCGCCCAGCTGACCTCCCTCCGCGGAGTAGGGGTGTGGACAGCGGAGATGATTCTGCTCTTCTGCATGGAGCGCCCGGATATTTTGAGCTTCAATGACCTGGCTATCCGGCGCGGGCTGCGCATGGTCTATCATCACCGTGAAATCACCCGGGAGTTTTTCGGGAAATACCGCCGCCGCTACTCTCCCTATGGCAGCGTGGCCAGCCTATATCCTCTGGGCTGTATCCGGAGGAGCTATTCCCGGAATGAAGGACTATGAGCCTGAGAACAATCATTGATAAATACTTAAGAAGACGATATACCTCAGTGATGGCTGTAAATATCTTCCCGGCACCGGTGGCCATCTGTATCAGCGCCCTTGGACGGTTCTCTGCAAACGAAGCCTCCAGATTACGTATGGCGTTGATCTGGCATTTGCGGAGTCCTGTCTCATCGAGAGCTGGAAAATACTTCATGTTATTTCTTACCGTGTCCGATTGATTCAGAAGATATTTTAAAGTCTCCGGTCTGTGAAATGAGAATACTGTCCTGGAGCGATATTTTAAATCTTTATAGTCAGTGAAACGAATAAGCTTGTCTGTCGCCTCATATCTGACCTCAGTCTTTCAAACACCCGATCGGCACCACCAGCACTCCGTCCTCGCGCCGGTATCCGTACTGGGTGCCGGTGATAATCATCTTGATGTCCGGCAGGCGCAGAGGACACTGGGTCTCCTTCTCATTATATTTCTTCACCAAATCCTCTATCTGGAGCAAATGCTTCGCTCCCTCTGCTATATCTGCGCTCCCCAGCTTGAACTCTATCAGGGCATATCTTCCGTCCCGCAAGTGAAGCACACAGTCAGCCTCCAGACCATATCTGTCGTGATAATATGACACCCTGCCTCCCAGGGCGCCGGAGTATATTCTCAGATCCCTTATGCACAGCGTCTCAAACACGAATCCGAAGGTCATCAGATCCAGATTAAAATAATCTGCATCAACTCCCATAGCGGCCACCGCCAGAGACGGATCGACAAGCTCCCTCTTATCTCCGGACTGTATGACACTCTTTGATCTGATAGCCGGGCACCAGGCCTCCACATCCTGTATCACGTAAAGCTTCTTTAGTGCCTTCACATAATCATAAAAAGTCGTATCACTAATGTCCCTGTTTGAGCGGATTTCCTTTATGATAGACCTGTTTGTGGCGAGAGTGGAGATATTCCTTGCATATGAGCGAAGCAAAAGTCTGGACAATGTCTCCTCCCTTCTCACTCCGTCCACATCTGACATATCCTCTCTGCAAAGCCCTTCAAAATAGCTCTGGGCAATCATCATCCTGACCCGATCACTCTTCTTCGTGACAGCAGATGGCCACCCGCCGCGGCAGGCTGCAAATATCAGCTCATCCATGGACAGGTCTGACTCGCAGCCGTCATCCAGAATATCCTGATGCTCAAAAAGCTCCGCCAGGGAAATCTTCCCATTTGACTCACCTGATTCATACAGGCTCATTGGATACATACTCAGAGTGTCTATCCTGCCTGTACCTGTGTGCATGATCTCCGTCCTGTCAATGGAATTGGAACCTGTAAGTATGTACAGGCCCTCCTCGTCACGCCGGTCTACGGACATCCTCACGGCATCCCAGAGATTTGGCGCAATCTGCCACTCATCAATCAGCCGGGGATTCTCACCGGCAAGCAGATTGGACGGCTTGATCCTGGCAGTCTCCATGTACATATCTCTCTTATCAGGATCCTGCATCTCTATGAAACTCTTCGCAAACTGCTTGGCCGTGGTAGTCTTCCCACACCATTTTGGTCCGACAATATGCACTGCTCCGAAAGCCTCAAGCCTCTCTTCCAGGTCTCTGTCACACACTCTTTTCAGGTACTTTTTTGCCATAAATATATCCCCTTCCTGCTTTCATCATATTTTACCATAAAATGAGGCTTTGTCAAGCTTTGATAAATAGATTTGAGGTATTTTACTTTATAACTTTGAGGTATTTTGGCGAATAATTTAGAGTTATTTTGCTTTATAGCTTTGAGGTATTTTGCTTTATAATTTTAAGGTGTTTTGCTTTATAATTTCGAGGTATTTTGCTTTATAATTTTGAGGTAAGGATTAAAAAAGCAGCCACCTGAGATTTCCCAGGTGGCTGCCTTGTTTTGCTTTAAAATTTTCAAGCTGCGTCTAATGCCACATCTTCCCTGCTGTCTTTTACAGCTGCGGGCCTGCTGCCACGAGAGCCTTGCCGGCCTCGTTGCCCTCGTACTTGACGAAGTTCTTGATGAAGCGGGCTGCCAGATCCTTTGCCTTCTCATCCCACTCGCTGGGGTCAGCATAGGTATCGCGGGGATCCAGGATGGCGGAATCCACACCGGCGAGCTGTGTGGGCACCTCGAAGTTGAAGTAGGGAATCATCTTGGTGGGTGCGGTGAGGATGTCGCCGCCCAGGATAGCGTCGATGATGCCACGGGTATCCTTGATGGAGATACGCTTGCCGCTGCCATTCCAGCCGGTATTTACCAGATAGGCCTTGGCGCCGCTCTTCTCCATGCGCTTTACCAGCTCCTCAGCGTACTTGGTGGGATGCAGCTCCAGGAAAGCCTGACCGAAGCAGGCGGAGAAGGTAGGTGTGGGCTCAACAATGCCCAGCTCTGTGCCGGCCAGCTTTGCGGTGAATCCGGACAGGAAGTAGTACTTGGTCTGCTCGGGGGTCAGGATGGAGACAGGAGGCAGTACCCCGAATGCATCCGCGGAGAGGAAGATCACGTCGTCTGCTGCCGGTGCGGCGGAAATGGGACGGACTATCTTCTCGATGTGGTTTAAGGGATAGGATACACGAGTATTCTCAGTGACGCTCTTGTCATGGAAATCAATCTTCCCATTCTCATCCAGGGTGACATTCTCCATCAGGGCGTTCTTCTTGATAGCGTTGTAAATGTCAGGCTCGGACTCCTTATCCAGGTCGATGACCTTGGCATAGCAGCCGCC
>JAJPYU010000206.1 GCA_021204765.1 Clostridiales bacterium | reverse complement strand
GGAGGATATTTTCCATGAAACGAGGATTCTTTTCAAAGTTCGTTGCATTGTTCTGTGTTCTTTTCACGTTTGTGGCACTGTGCGTAATTCCTGTTGCTGCGGCTAATACGAGCGACACGTATTTTTATGCTTTTAAGGCTACAGCAGTTGGGTATAATTCTTTTGACTCAGGGCGACAGAAGACCGATGATAGTCCTATATATCTGTATATTACAGAAGCTACTTATAATTCTGTCCGAGTACGTGCGCTAGGCGGTACTTCAGACTCAGGTCCGTGGACTAATTATACTTTTCAAAATGGAGTTGGAAGCGTAAATTATGTGACTTGCACAGTAGGTATTAAATATAAGATCCATAATACTATCTATGAGAAAAGTTGTACTTACGCCGATCTAGGGTTCCATAGTACCTACTCTAGTCCAAATTATATTACTGGATATTGGAGTCCTGATTGCACCTCTAATTCTTCCTATACGGATGCCACGCAATGATCTGTAAGAGATATCTGATCACTTCCTCTGGCCATGTGCAGATTTTGCATATGGCCAGAGGGTTCATTATACCCTCCTTTTTGGTGATCAAAGATTCAAAGTGGGACCTGGTCTGACCTACACGGTGAAAGAAATGGCCTTTATTTTTTGACTCTGTAGACAGTATGTTTAAGTTTTGTTTAAGAATGCGTCGTGTCTATTGAAATTGGTATTCTTTGTCATACACTGTAATCGATGTAATATTCGTTGTATACGATTCTAGGAGATGATGGATCATGAGAAAGAAGATCATAGCACTGATCATGGCGATGTTGCTGTCGCTGGCCTGTACTGGCTGCGGGGGTCCTGTCAAGATCGATAAGATATCTATACTACAGTCCTTTGACACCGATATTGGCATGCAGAGCGGCCATCTGACTTGTCAGGTCGACTACGCCGTATCTTCGGATAATGTGACGGACTTAGGCCTGTCCCCGTCTGATATGACAGCTGTGTATGATGACTACTGCGTATACAATAAAGGTTCTAAGAGCATATCTGTGGAGCATCCGGTAGATACAACTACAGGGCAGTTGTCAGATCATCTGTTGGCGGTACTGGTCCAGGTCACTGTGACGAATGTGGATGCCGTGAGCTATGAAGGAGACGGTACTGTCTTCTCGATAGATGAGTTCCAGCTGTGCGATACCAATGTGGATCGGGGATCCAAATATGGTGCTTACGACAGTTGGAGCTGCACCTGGTACAGTGGGACCGGGGATTATGATGCATCGGCCTATGGGACCAGCGGGAGCAACTATTTCGTCCTGTCCCAGGGGGAGAGGCTCACATTCCAGATGGCTTTCATCGTAGGCAATGCAGATGATGACTTCAGCGGCATCTGCCTGACGGATGGAACTGGGAGCTATCGCGGTGATGTCCACTTCGTGGACCTGGGCCTGTAAGGCGGGCTCAGTACATCACAGATCCATCTCGAAGCTGATCGCTTGAAAAAGGTCATTTCCTATTGGGGGCAGGTAAAACATGAAGTCTCTCCAAAAGCTGGTCCGCTATGACCTGAAGGCCGGCATCCTCAGGAACTGGGTGTTCCTGCTGGTCCCCATATGCGCCCTGCTGGTGATCCGCCAATGCCGGATGACATTGTGGACCTATGATACAGAAGGGACATGGGCCGTCTATGTGATGTACCTGTTCCGGGGCATGCAGGCCGTGAGCCGGAACACTGTGGGGAACAGGATCCAGATACCGGTGCTCTGGGGGCTCATCATGATCCTGCCCCTCTTCATCACCCTCCAGTATCCCTTCCGGGACATGACCGGATATGGGACGCAGCTGCTCCTGCGCAGCGGCAAACGCAGGACATGGTGGCTCTCCAAGTGCGGCTGGGATCTCATCAGCACCGTGATCTACTTCCTGCTCCTGTATGCAACGACAGCGGTCTACTGTCTCATCCGGGGGCTCCCGGTCACACTGGATGCTCCGTGGCAGCCCATGCTCTGCATATTCATGGACGCAGATATCATGATCACTGGAGACCAGGTCCTGACGGCCGGTCAGACGGCATTTTTCCTGCTGCTCCTGCCCTTCCTGACTGTGGCGGCCCTGGACCTGCTGGAGATGTTCCTGAGCCTTATCACCCGGCCTGTGTATGGGCTCCTCATCTGTGTCGCCATCGTGGCGGCATCTATGTTCTCCTCGTCTCCCATCCTGTTCACGAACTATGGGGATCTGACCCGTTGCGGCGCCTTCATCTACGGAGGCCTGAAGGGGTATGTCGGGGTCGTGATCTGCCTGGTCATCATGATAGGCAGCGTGATCGGAGGGACCGTTCTTTTCCATAGACGGGACATCCTGCCGGCGAGCAAAGAGTTTTGATATGTGATCTACCGTCTGGGACTATCACGAGCACTTATAGGAAAGAGGTACGGCGTATATGATGAAGAATGGTCTGAAGACGGAATGGAGGAAGATGATACACAGCCGGACGCTGTGGGTCGCCGTGCTGATCGGTACGGTCCTCTGTATCGTGAATTTTATCGAGAATATCCAACTGCTGAACTGGTTCACATCGGTCTCCAAAGCCGGTACCTATGGATACAGCACGTTGAGCATCTTTGGAAATTGGATCGATGGTGCCAGTGATGGGATAGGAGAACTGGTGTTCTTCATCATCTTTCCTATCCTGGCCGCCCTGCCCTTTGCCTGGTCTTTTTGCAGCGAGCGCCGAGATGGGTATACAGACCATCTCCTCACCAGAGAGTCGAAACGCTCATACCTGGTATCCAAATATGTGGTCGTATTCGCTTCCGGTGGGATCGCGATCGTCCTGCCCCTGATCTTGAACTTCATCCTGAATGCCTGGATCCTGCCTATATGTTCGCCGGCACCTTTGATCGTAGGTGGCGGTGATGCCATGTACCTTTCCAGGCTGCTGTTCACGAAGCCTATGATCTACCTGATCGGTGTGCTGTTCACCGCTTTCTGCTGGGGCGGGCTCATAGCCTGCCTAGGAACGACAGTAAGCTCGTTCATACACAATACCATCGTGGCCCTGCTGTCCCCCTTCGTGATTTTTTATGGGGAAACGGTCCTGGTGGATGCCTTCGTGAGGACATCCGGCCACAATGTGCAGGAACTAATGTATATGCTATCTGCCATGCCAGGAGATCCCGCGCCTACTTGGTATGTATGGACGATCTTGCTGGGACTGCTGGCAGTGGTCACGATCGTATACTTCCTGAGAGGCAAACATGATGAGATGCTGTCATAGGCTCCTATGGTATGATATCAAGCACGGCATCCTCCGCAACTGGCTGTTCCTGCTGGCACCGATATGTGCTCTGTTCCTGTTCCGGGAATGTCGGTATGCCTTGTTCCTGACAGGTACGAAGGGGACTTGGGCCGTATACATCATGTATCTGCTGAGAGGCCCGGCCATGGGAGACTTCTACTTTTCTTTCCTGTGGCTCCTCGTCCTGCTGATACCGCTCTTCATCACCATACAGTACCCTTTCAAAGACATGGAACGCTATGGGATGCATTTGCTCCTGCGCAGCGGCAGAAGGCGAAACTGGTGGCTCTCCAAGTGTGGCTGGAACTTCCTGTGCACTCTGGTGTATCTTCTGCTCCTGTACGGGACCATGGCGATATGCTGTGCGGTCCATGGCATCCCGGTCACGCTAGGCACGCCTCGTGCGGCCGTGACAGGCCTCTTCGGCGATCTCATAAGCGTGAGCGACCCTGTACTGGGAACTGGCAAGACGATATTCGTGGTGCTGATCCTGCCTCTCCTGGCATTGGCGGATCTGAGCATGGTGGAAATGTTCCTGAGCCTTATCCTGCGGCCGATATACGGGTTCCTCCTGACCGTGCTCCTGATCGCAATGACGGCTTATTTCTCGACCCCGTTCCTATTCCTGAACTTTGCGGATCTTACCCGGAGCGGTGCTCTGCTCAAAAATGGACTGGACATATATGTGGGCCTGGCGGTATGTCTCATCGTACTGGTCGGCCTTGCGGCGGCGGGTGCCGCTATATTCCGCAGGAGGGATATCCTGTCGGACAGGAAGGAGCTATGATGATATGGAGATCATATTAGATGATGTGAGCAAACGGTTGGGCCGTGCGGAGATCCTCCGGCATGTGAGCCTGCAGATGACTGGCGGGACCGTGTATGGTCTGCGGGGATACAACGGTTCCGGCAAGACCATGCTCCTCCGGGTCATAGCGG
>JAJPYU010000261.1 GCA_021204765.1 Clostridiales bacterium | reverse complement strand
ACATATGAAGGCATGTCCGGCTGCAGGATGACAGTTCAGGACTTTTACAGGAAACAGGAGATAGCTATGAATTTAAGAGATTTACTATTCGGGGCATTCGGTCAGGGAAATGCTAATAACACAGGAACACAGGACAATGTGGTCTGGGACCAGGCTAAAGGTAAGTCCACAGGAAATGAAAGAAGCAAGAAGAAGCTGATCATCGCAGCTATCATCATCGATGCGGTGATAATGTTTGTGGCCATGTACTTTCTGGCCATTCCCTTAAATGTCAGATCCTCCTCCTTCTGGGGACTGATATTCGTCCTGTCCCTGCCAATCTGCGGCCTGTCCTGGCTGGCCATAGAGGATCAGAAGAAAAAGAGGACCGTCATCATGATCCCGGTGGCCATTCTGGCCGCCATTATTGTGATGGGTGCGGTGGGCGCAAAGATATTCCACGCCCATGCATACGCGTCTGTGATCTCACTGCAGGATGCGAATTTCGAGGATGATCTCAAGCAGACCGGCAATACTGACTATATCGCCCTCATGGACACCGATTCGGCGAAAATGCTGGGCGACCGTGAGATCGGTACCCTTTCCGGCGTGGTCAGCCAGTACAATGTCTCCACAGATTACGCCCAGATAGATTACCAGGGCTCACCTATGAAGGTGGCGGCCCTGGAGTACGCCGGATTCTGGAAATGGTGGAATAACCGGGGCAACGGCACCCCGGGATATATCATAGTTGACCCGGTGTCCATGTCTGCCTCCTATGTACCCCTGGACGTGGGAATGAGATACGTGCCCTCCGCCTATTTCTTCCAGACGGCATACCGTCACATTTACTTTAATTACCCCACGAAGATCACCGGGGATCTCCATTTCGAGACTGACGAGGAGGGGAATCCCTACTATGTGACTACCGTGTATGAGCCCACCATCGGAATCTTCCAGGCGAAAGTGCCCCAGGGCGCCATCATCATGGATCCCACCACCGGGGACATGGAGTACTATGCCCTGGAAGATGTGCCCCAGTGGGTGGACGTGGTCTTCACCGGGACTGATCTCTGCGATTATTACAACTGGTACGGCATGTACACCAACGGCTTCTGGAACAGCCTTTTCGGGAAGAAAGGCTGCAAGCAGATCACCACATATTCTGTCAGCAGCATGGATGATTCCGCCCCTGCTGTGGATTACGGCTATGTCTCCAAGGATGGGGACATCTGGATATACACCGGTATCACTTCCATAAATAATGACAGCTCCAATATCGGATTCATCCTGGCAAATGAGAGGACGGGAGAGACCCACTATTATACCATAGCCGGAGCCGATGAGCAGTCCGCCATGAACGCGGCCGAGGGCGAAGTACAGGAGAAGGGTTACCAGGCCAGCTTTCCCTCACTGATAAATGTGGACGGTACACCGACTTACATAATGGTCTTAAAAGACGCCAGCGGACTGGTGAAACTCTACGCCACCGTGAATGTGGAGCAGTACAACATCGTTGCCACTGCCGCCACCCAGGAGGAGTGCATCGACAAGTACAGGGCGCTGCTGGGATCAGAGGTAGTTGCGGAGTATGATGAGAGTGAGAGTGACCTGGCAGATGACGAGACTGACGAAGATATCGCTCCCGAAAGCGAGGACGCATCCGCCGGGGAGAGCTCTGACGCCGCGGCTGATGATGCTTCCGGCGCAGACAGCGGCATAGACGAAAGCGCACCCGTTTATGAGGCAGACATTACCGTGGCATACATCCAGTTCATAGACATAGACGGGTATACCTACTGCTATCTGATAACGGATACAGACGACATATATAAGATCCGCGTCTCCGATAATGAGCAAATCCTTCTGGTAAAGGAGGGGGACAGCCTTCATGTTACTTACCAGGACGGCACCATCATAAGCTGGGGGCAGAACAATGAACAGAGCGACTGATCTGAAGACGATAGTCAGGCATTTTACAAAGGATATGAGAGAAAATAATATCGGGGCGTATGCCGCACAGGCCGCCCTGTTCCTTATCATGTCAATTATACCGTTCCTGATCGTATTGCTGTATCTGCTCCGCTTTACCCCTGTCAATGAGAGCATGATCCTTTCGGGGATCGCGCTTGTCAGTCCCGATTACATCTCTTCCATGGTGATCTATGTGGTGGAGGAAGTATATGAAAATGCCGGCGGAGTGCTGGTGATCTCCCTGGTAATTGCCATATATTCCGCTGCAAAGACTGTACAGAGCCTCCGCACCGGACTTAACATTGTCTATTATAAAAAGGAGACCAGGAACTGGTTTGTCCTGCGGCTTCGGGCGATGGTTGAGACTCTTGCCCTTATCGTCGCTGTCCTGCTGCTGATGATATTGCTGATGTTCGGTCAGAAGATCCAGCAGATGCTGGTGGAATTTGCACCTGTCGTGGCTGTCGTGACGGCGGTTGTCTTAAAGCTCAGGTTTCTTATCCTGTTTTTTGTCCTGACAGTTATTTTCATGATTATCTACCGGACACTGCCTAACAGGAAGATACCGCTTCGCAGTCAGGTCATCGGAGCTGTTTTCACGACGGTGGCCTGGTATATCATTACTTTTGTGATGTCCATATATGTGAATTACTTCAACGGGTTTTCCCTCTATGGAAGCCTGACTTCCCTGGTGCTCATAATGTTCTGGCTGTATTTCGCCATGTACTTTTTCCTGATAGGCGGCTATATCAATTACTCCTGGGAGGATATGCTGAGTGACTTCAGGAATGTCATAAAAGAGAGACGCAAGAGACAAGAAAACAGGATTTCAGAGTGAGTCATAAGAAAAAACAGGGAACAAACAGACACAGAATATTTCTTTATAGGCAATGAGCCGCTGTCGGAATGCATTGCCTGCAAAAATGCCGTAATACCGGATGCCGTAGCTGCATTTCAGGCGTCAGCTGGCTGACGTCTGAAATGCAGCGAATATCACGCGATTTCTATCACACTGTAATCCTCATCCTCAACAGCTTTCTTAAGTGCTGCGTCATCAACCGGGGCATTAAGCGTCAGCACCGCTGTGCCCTCCTCGTGGCTGACCACCGCCTCGTCCACCTGGGGCAGGGCCTCCAGGGCTTTCTTTACCCGCGCCTCACAGTGAGCGCACATCATACCTTCAATCTTCATTGTCTTAGTCATAGCTTTGCTTTCCTTTCTGTGTGTATTTTTTCTCACATGATCCCTGGTGGAGTCATATAAGTGAAATGCGTTTAAGCGCAGGGCGTTGCATACCACGCAGACGCTGGATAAGCTCATGCAGGCTGCAGCTATCATGGGATTTAATTCCCAGCCGAAGATGACGGTATACACTCCGGCAGCCAGAGGTATGCACAGGGCATTGTAGAAGAATGCCCAAAACAGATTCTGGAGGATATCCCTGAGTGTGGCGCGGCTTAGGCGGATTGCCGCAGGAACATCGGAAAGGACTGACTTCATCAGCACCACGTCCGCCGCGTCAATGGCCACATCCGTACCTGCTCCGATGGCTATACCCATGTCCGCTCTCATAAGTGCCGGGGCATCGTTGATGCCGTCACCCACCATGGCCACCTTGCCCTGCTTTTTAAGCCTTCGGATGACGGCTTCCTTGCCGTCAGGCAGCACGCTGGCGATCACCTCATCCACTCCGGCTTCCTTTCCGATGGCCCTGGCGGTGCGTTCATTGTCGCCGGTGAGCATCACCACGCGGATGCCCATATTCTGCAGCTCTTTTATGGCGTCGGAGCTGTCCGGCCTGATCACATCAGCCACAGCAATGATTCCCAAAAAAGTATCTCCCATGCAAAAGAGCAGAGGTGTTTTGCCGGACCTGGCCAGGCTGTCGGCCCTGGCTCCTGCTTCCGGGGAAATCGTAATTATTTCACTGATAAAATCCAGGTTGCCGCCATATAAAATCCTGTCGGCAGTATCCCCGCCTGTATCCATCACCGCACGGACTCCATGTCCGGCCAATGCCGTAAATTCCCGCACACGGCGCGGACTGCATCCCTGCTCCTGCCCTTTCCTCATAATGGCTTTCGACAGGGGATGCTCACTGCTGCGCTCCAGGGAGCAGGCGACCTCCATAAGTTTCTCTTCGGAAATACCTTTTTCCGGGATAATATCCGTCACCCGGGGCTCCCCCGTAGTGATGGTGCCGTTGATATCCAGGGCGAATATAAAGACTATTACAGTCAACTCCAACCACACTTCCGGTTTAAATATAATTCA
>JAJPYU010000270.1 GCA_021204765.1 Clostridiales bacterium | reverse complement strand
AATCGCTCCCTATCGGCAGTGCGCCGTTATTCTCCAGCAGCACCATGCCCTGGGACGCTATCTTCCTTGCTTTGGCGGCATTTGTCTTCTCCCGCTCACTCATCTCAGAATTCGTTGTGGTGTGATATTTTGCCATGTTGATTAGCTCTCCTTCTTATTCCATATTATGTTAATGTCCCCATTTTCCGTACCAACAATATTTCATATTTGTATTGACACTCCAATTTCTATTATTATAATACCGGACTGTTTATAGCCGCCGAAAGGCGCACCCTCAAGGATCTGGTTGTAGGTGTTGACCCACAAACGTCCGGTCTCAATGGCACCGGCCACTCGCAGTGCACGGTTGATGTCTTTGGTCCATACAGCGCCGCCCAGGCCGTATACGGAATCATTGGCCATGGTAGATTTTCGGATAGGAGGACAACTGGGGAAAATACTCCGGTATAGCTTCAACATCAGTCACATAATAACCGCTTCTCTCCCTGGATAATATGTAACCTTCCGTCAAAAGCTGGTCATAGGCATTCATCACGGTCTTTATACTGATATTATTGTCGCTGGCGAATTCCCGTTTGGAAGGCAGCCTGCTCCACGCCCGGAGACGGCCGTTTAAAATATCCCGCTTCAGGCATTCATATAAATATACGTACAGCGGTTTCCCTTCGGTTTGCGATCAATCATAGATCAACATTCACATACCATTCTATTTTACAGTGGTGCTTTTTACTGTCTGTTTTAAACTCTTTGTCATAACTGATCCCGCACAGCAGCAGATCTCCATGATACGCCTTAAGAGCATCCGGATAATCGTTTCTTTTTATCTGATTTATCGCTGTCTCTGCGCTCTTATTCCATTTCAATTCAATAATTACAGCGGGCTTATCCGCATAGTTCGGTCTTGGCAGCAGACAGATATCAGCAAAGCCCTTTCCGGCAGGCAGTTCGCGCAGTATCGTATAATATTCTCTGGCATAGTAAAAAGCCAGCTCTAAGACACAGCTGAGAGCGTTTTCATTATTATAGTGTATAGCCGGGAAATTCTGATGAGCCAGTTCCACTCCTGATGCCACTGCCTCCTCATCGCCACTCCAGAGAGCGTGCAAAAGATTTCTTGATTCCCTGAGCATCGCCGTCACTTCACTGTATGAATCAATATTTTCAATTGTCGCAACGAACTCTTTTGCCACCTCTTTATTGGGAATGGAAACTGTCTGCTCCGTGCTGTTATATGTAAGATACCCGAGGTGAACCAACAATGTCAGTATATCATCCCGACCTTTAAATGTAGTCATGTCGTTCTGAAAATAACGTGGATTTACCTCAACAGAATTCCCTCCCAGCATTTCAACTACTGCATCCTTAAGGCCCTCCAGATTTCTCTGAATATATTCTTTGAGGGCCTCATAAGTCTCAGTCTGAGTCCAGTAAGAATCACAGCAGCGGTTCAGCATGGAATCTACCACGGACTTCGGACTGTAAACAGAACAGATGGACTTTTCACCATCGTTTAAACCGCAAAACCGATAACCATCGTACCACTCCATTACCTCATCAAAGTCCATGCCATACTTTCTACACAAAGTCCTGACCTCTTCCTCCGTAAAACCAAAATAAGGTGTAATTGGATATGAATTCAGCATGGTATACTCGTAAAACATATTCAGGGCAGAATGTGTCCCATATTTTTTTATTGGTAAAATACCGGTCATATAAGCTAATTCCACATACGATTGATCTTTTAGCAGATCCCGGAGAAAGTCCAGATATTCTTCCTGGATCCATGTATCTGACTTCTTTTCCCGGAAAACACAATCCCATTCATCAATGATAAAAATAAACCTTTCTCCGGACAGCGCATAGAGATTTTCCAGGGCAGAAACCAGTCTGCGGTCATCTGTATTAACACATTCCCCGAAAGTTCTCTGAAGCTCTTTCAGCACTTCTGATTCAATCTTTTCTACTAATCCCGATATGCTGTTATCACGGCTCATAAACCGCTGAATATTAAGAAAAATAACATTGTGTGCATTCAAATGCGAGGAAAAAGAATCCATCCCGGCAGCCTCCAAATCAGAAAACAGAGGTTCTGAATCATATTCTTTGCCGTAATATGCCGCCAACATATACGCTGTCACAGATTTACCGAATCTGCGGGGACGGCTTACGCAAATATATCTCTGCTGTGTGTTTATCCTGCTGTTGGTAAACCCAATAAGCCCGGACTTATCCACATATATCTCTGAATTCAAACTGATTTTAAAATTGTCACCTGACGGATTTAAATATTTCCCCATGGCTGTCTTCCCCTCTCATATCCACTATTATAATACCGGGAAACAGATTTGAAAACAAGGAATTTATAACAGATCAAACGCCCGGAACTTTTGTTAAGTTCCGAGCGCATCACAAAGAATAACAGCCGATTGCTTCGCATTTCTCTCTCCCGATACAGGCAGGTTACTGCCCGTCTAATCTAATCTGAAAAACTTTACTGCATTCTTCCAGCAGATATCCTCCACGATCCTCCCAAGTGTGGGGATATCATTGGGATACTGCCCGGTCTCCACCAGCTCGCCAAGGGCCGCACAGAGTATCCTGCGGAAATACTCGTGGCGGGGAAAAGAGGTGAAAGAACGGGAGTCGGTGAGCATGCCCACGCTCTCAGCCATGGCTCCGGTCTCCATGAGCTCATAGGTCTGGGCCTTCATGCCGCGGATATTGTCGCAGAACCACCAGGCCGCGCCGAACTTCACCTTGGGAGCAAAGTCTATGGCCAGGGTGGAGTAGTCCATATTGTCAGCCGGGTTGGCATTGTAGAGTATCGTGTTGGGCAGGGTGCCGGCCTTAACAAGATCATCCAGGAAATATCCCACCAGGGCGATATCCGTCAGGCCGCCCACGCTGTCGCCGCCGGCATCGGGACCGATGATGTCATAAAGATGGCTGTTCGTATTCCTTAATGGCCCGATATGCAGCTGCATGGCAATACCGCGCTTTGCGTACTCTGCGCCCAGGAAGCGGAGGATTTCGCCTCTGTAATCGTCGATCTCCTCTGCGGTGAGGATCTCGCCTGCCATAGCTTTCTTAAAGGCACTATCCGCCCTGTCTCCTCTTCCATAGGTGAATACTGAAAAGCCGTGGTCGCTGCCGCGGCAGCCGGCCTTATCAAAACGGTCAAGGGATTTGCTTAAGGATGCCTTCAAATTGTCCAGGCTGGCAATGCTGTCGCCGTTTCTCGCCTCCAGATCGGCAATGGCTCCCTTAAACGCCGGAGCCTCCAGGGCGATATAGCGGTCGGGTCTGAAGGAGGGCAGCACCCTCATCTCAGTGATATGATCCTCAGCCAGTTTAAAATGCCATTCCAGGGAATCCGCCGGATCGTCGGTGGTACAGAGGGCTTTTACGTTCTGCATCTCAAGAAGGCTGATGGCATCATATCCGGGATCTTTAAGCATCTCACAGGTCTTCTCCCAGATGCCGGGAGCCGTCGCGGGAGTAAGAGGCTCATATATACCGAAATATCTCTGCAGCTCCAGATGTGTCCAGTGATAGACGGGACAGCCGGGGATGCGGGATACAGTCTCAGCCCAGGCCAGGAATTTCTCATAGTCGGTGGTCTCCTTCCCGGTGATCAGGCTCTCGTCCACGCCGCAGCCTCTCATGGCGCGCCATTTGTAATGGTCGCCCTCCAGCCAGATCTGTGTCAGATTGCTGAAGGTACGCCTCTCTGCCATATCCTTAGTGGACAGGTGATTGTGATAGTCAATAATAGGACATCCTTCCGCATACCCGTGAAACAGTTCTCTCGCCGCTCCGGTATCGAGGAGGAAGTCCTCATCCATAAATTTTCTCATAGTAGCCTCCAATCTGTCGCCTCTTTATTTAACAGCAAGGACGATTGTAATTCACGAGATATCCTAAATATCTTTACGGACATATAACTCGCCTTAATGTATACACATAAGTGTTATGACTAAATGTGAAACATGAAGCAGCAAACAGTTCTATCAGGGCACGAAGGTCTCGCGGTTCATCCACAGACCCAGGGCAGGATTGGGAATATAATAAATTTCCTCTCCATCAACGATATTGTAGCCGGGTTTTAGCTTCTCCGGATCGTACTTTGCCGCCATCTCATCGTAGTCCGCAGGAATGAAGCCCACCCCCGCTATATCCTCTTTGGAAATATTTTTCACTGCGTAGGTGATGGTAAAGCGCCCGTCGGA
>JAJPYU010000189.1 GCA_021204765.1 Clostridiales bacterium | reverse complement strand
TACAGGAGATCTGCAATAAAGAAAAAGACACCCTCTGGGATGAAAACAAGCGTTTTGCCAATCCCGCGAAGGTGTACGTGGATCTGTCTGACAGGCTCTATGAGATGAAGCGCAAGGTCTTAAACGAAATGTCCTCCGCAAAATACAGGCGGCTATAGGATCAAACCGGATCGCTCACATGCGATCTGCACGAACGAATGGGACGCGCAGGCAGCAACCCTCTTCTGCCGGCTGCGCATTTTATCGGTGCGTTTCTACATAATAAAAATCTGCCGGGGGCATAACGCCTCCGGCCTTTACTGTCACAACCTGTCCCTGTCAAAGATTTCAAATATAATCCTATTCTTCAATATTCCCCGCGTCTTCCTCTGCAGCTTTGATGATAAGATCCGCTTCCTCGTCCATGATCTCTTCCATCCTGTGCATCTCATCCAGGACATGGATAAAATCGTCGATTCCTACCCTGTCAATAACATTCTGCATAAAAAATCTCAGGGTCTCCTGCTGGCTTTTCATGGCCTCGCGGCCGGTCTCTGAAAGAAAAATATAAGTACCCTGCTTATCATGCTTCCAATACACATAACCTTTATCCTGAAGGCGCTGGACCACGCGTGAGACATTGCTCATGGGCACCTCCATCTCCTTTTGGATATCACTCAAATAAACCTTCGCCTCAGGCTCATGGATGCCCATAGTCCGGGACAGCCTTAAAAGTATGATATAGTCTGAGAGGGATATGCCGCTGAAAATAAGACCCATATGGTTTGAATCCAGATCGTACTTCAGGCGCAGCATCCGATTTCCCAGCTCTAAAAGTTCGTGCTTATCATATTCCTTACCTGCCATAAACTACCTCTCTTTCCCGTATATTATAGTCTCTTTTCAGACGGATCCTCCATCCGGATGCGTAATCCGCCTGATTCGCAGGCTTCCCCGCTCCTCACGGTGCTGCGATCACTTATCCGCATGGAGGATCCTCTTTTTATGGAACCCGAGGTGGAAATGCACCTGATTACAGGCAGATAAAAACCATCTGTATTATCACCTCAGCTCCCGCCTGAACGATAACGCTCAGAAATCCGTGAAGTTTTTCTCTTTGCGCTTCTCCAGAAAAGCCGTCATGCCCTCGGTCTTGTCATGAGTCGAGCAGGTCAGCCCGAACATGTTCGCCTCGTACTCCACGGCGTTTTTAATGTCCATATCGTAGCCGTTATTGATGGCTGCCTTCGCCACGGAGACCGCGTATCCGGAATTCCTGCAGATCTTTGATGCCATCTTCTTCGCAGCGGCCATCAGCTCTTCCTGAGGGACTACCTTATTCACCAGGCCCATGCGGTAGGCGTCCTCAGCCTTCACATTGGCGCAGGTGAAGATCATCTCTTTTGCACGGCCCATGCCGATGAGACGCGCCAGCCTCTGAGTACCTCCGAAGCCGGGGATGATGCCCAGGCCAGTCTCAGGCTGTGCAAACACGGCATTCTCGGATGCAATGCGGATATCGCAGGCCATGGCGATCTCACAGCCGCCGCCTAAGGCAAATCCGTTTACCGCGGCGATGGTGACCTGACGCATATTCTGCAGCTTAAAGAAAGGAGCGGATGCTCTCATACCGAAAGCACGGCCCTCGGCTGCGGTGAAATTCACCATCTCAGCGATGTCAGCACCGGCCACAAAAGCTTTCTCGCCTGCTCCGGTCAGTATCACGACGCGGATGTCGTCATTTGCCTCGATCTCCCCGAGAGCCTGATCCAGCTCCAGAAGTGTCTCACTGTTTAATGCGTTCATGGCTTTAGGCCTGTTGATAGAAAGGACAGCAATATGGTCTTCCACTTCCAGTAATAAATTATTCATTGTAATACCTCCTGTCGATATGTTCTTAACAAACGATTAGATTTATTGTATCACAGGATCAGCAAAAAATAAACAATGAACTTTAATTTGTAGGCCTCACGCAGGAAATATTTTATATTTTATATAATTTACCATTGCAATCAGCGTTTTCCACTGGTACAATAGGAAAGCAAGTTACCTGAATGATACCAGATAACCTTTTCAAAGCAGTCGAAGCACGGATCGTGTGGAAGCTGACTTGCGAACATACAATGGGGAGGCTTATAGTTATGACAGATCCGGTGAATCCTTACCACTATGTCTCGGGATGCATTTCCGGCAAGTGGAAAATGACAATACTGCACCACATCCATCATTATGGAAAAATCCGCTTTAATGAGACTAAGAAGACCCTGGGGGTCAGCGAGAAGGTATTAAGCCAGCAGTTAAAGGAGCTGGTGGAAGATGGTCTGGTGGAGCGTATCCAGTACAACACGATCCCCTTAAAGGTGGAATACACTCTCACTCCCCTGGGTGAGGGCCTGATCCCTGCTTTGGATATCCTCTACATCTGGAGCGTGCGGCGGCTCACTGCGCTGGGGCTGACTGTGGATCCGGATGCATTTGAAGTGCATACTGAGCCAAAATACACAGATCAGCTAAAAGATATCCTTGATTGATAAAAGCCCCCGCTGTGCGGGGGCTTTTCAAAGCCATTCACTTATTCTCACCGCGCCAGCAGCGGAGTGCCTGGCGCGGGCCTGAAAAGTAACTTTTCAAATACAATATTTAATTTCCCGCTGTAACAGCACTTGCCAAAACCAGTGAAAGGTACTTTTCCTTCGCCGAGGATCCTCTGGAGGTCAGCACTATAGGCACCTGGGCTCCCACAATGAATCCGGCCATATTTCCCCTGGCAATGACTGTGATGGACTTGCCAAGGATATTTCCCACCTGGATATTCGGCACCAGGATCACATCAGCGTCGCCGGCCACCGGACTGTCAAAGCCCTTCAGGTCCGCAATCTCTTTGCTGAGGGCAATATCCAGTGAGATAGGTCCCTCGATGGTGCAGCCGGTGATCTCTCCGTTTATATTCATCTGCTTTAAGGCATCGGCCTCCACGGTCTCAGGCATCTTCGGATTCACCTTCTCCACCGCCGCCACGCAGGCCACTTTCGGATTCTCATATCCCAGAGCTTTCAGCGTCTCAACGGTATTGATGATGATATCCTTCTTCTGCTCCAGTGTAGGGTAAGTGACCATTCCTCCGTCAGTGGTAACCAGCAGCTTGTGATAGTAGGGCAGCTCGTCGAATACAAAATGTGACATGACGCGTCCCGTGCCCAGCCCGGTCTCCTTATTGACCACGGGCTTAAGGATCTGGGCTGTCTCCAGCTTCCCCTTCATAAGGAAGTCGCCCTTTCCCTCGTGGATCAGCGCTACGGCCTTTGCGGCTGCGTCAGTGGCCTCGGGTGCATCATAGATGTCATCATCCGCCACGGTAAGGCCTATCTCAGCAGCGATCTCAACAATCTTCGCCTTATCTCCCACTAACACAGGCTTCACAATGCCTTCATCCACGGCCTCCTTGATGGCCTCAAGTGTGTGGGCATCCCCGGCAGCCGCCACCACTACGCGCTTGGGCTCCGGAAAGCTCTTTACCTTCTCAACGAGAATATCAAAATTCTCTAATACCATAGGTATCCCCTCCTTTATCTTTTCTTGACTGTTTCCAGATTTTTAATAATGTATTCCCTGGACCAGAGCTGATGCCCCTCCAGAGCGTCACATATGGCGGCGAAATCCTTCGCTCTCACCGCATCATAAATCTGTTCGAAATAAATAATGCCTGAGTGATACTGTGCACCGCTGCCGCCCTGCTCCCTGGGTATGGCGAAGAGTGAGTGGAGTATCTGGTTCATCCCATCCAGAGAAGTCACCTTGGCCATGAGCATATCGTTGTGGGCATTTTTATAAAAGACATTTAATATGTCCTGTATGCAATAACAGCTTTCGATGAGATTAGTGGTCTTCCTGTAACGTTCAATAAAGCTCAGGATATCTTCTGCCATCTCCTCAGCATCGCCGCATCTCAGGGCATTTCTCGCCGCTACCATCTGGTATGCAAAGGACAGCTCCTGTACCTGCCGGACATCATCTTCGGAAAAATCCACCACGCGAGCCCCAATATTATTCTCAAACTCTATGAGCCCGTCGTTTAGGAGGCGGTTCATCGCCTCCCTCACCGGGGTAGAGCTGACGCCATATTCATCCTGCAGCTGGCTGACATTCAGCTTGCTGCCGAATGGAAATTCCAGGGATACTATCCTCCCTCTAAGCTTCTCGTACACCTGATCAACCAGGGAAAGTCTCTTTATCACTGCCATTTGTGAAACCTCTTTCTACTGATTTAGACAAATCTGTTTTTTTGCATCGTGCAAAATAACAGATTTCCCACTTCCATTATCACACAGATTTCACTCGTTTGCAACGAAAAAATGCTCTCTCACTCCACCTCGTAGTACTCGTTGTCATCCGGCGTTCTGGCACCGTCCTTCTCGTATACACCGGGCACATTGCAGTCCGGGCAGTTGCCGAACTCGTCGCCAAATTCGGTCATTAGGTCGAGGGCGTACTCGAACTTCTTCCCACACTTCGGACAGTGATAGTAGAAATACTGTGCTCCCCAGGACATATCGGATCTCCTCTCTAAAAAAGGGCGCCGGAACACCGGCGCCCCTCAAAAACTTTTCACTTCAACCCAAGCATTTCGCGCGCCTCATCAGGAGTGGCGACATCGTTGCCATACTCTTTGATGACTCTGACAGCGCGCTCCACGAACTGTGCGTTGCAGTCAGCCAGCTGGCCTCTGGCATACATCACATTGTCCTCCATACCCACGCGGATATGTCCGCCCAGAGCCACGGCTCCGTAGAGCATCTCCATGGCGCTGTGTCCGACGCCGAAGCAGGACCAGGTGAAGTTATCCTTTCCGACAAGCTCCTCCGCAGTCTCCTTCATGAAGATCAGGTTCTTCATGGTGCCGGGAATGCCGTTGGCGCATCCCATGCAGAACTGGAAGTGGACCGGAGTCTTGAGGACACCCTTCTTGATATAGTAAGCGGCGTTCCCGATCATGCCGGGATCAAAAGCCTCAATCTCAGGCTTTGTGCCAACCTCCTGGAACAGCAGTCCGCAATTCTCAAGAAACTGTGGTGAATTGATGAACAGGCCGCTGTTGAGCCAATTCATGGAACCGCAGTCGTAGGAAGCCATCTCGGGCTTTAAGTCCCTGACATGCTGTACACGGATCTCGTCGTCTGCGTGGATATCTCCGGAGGTGGTCATATTGATGATGATGTCACACTCGGGATATCTCTCGTGAAGCAGCTTCACTGTCTCCGCAAACTTAGCCGGATCCATGACGCCATTGCCGTCATCGTCTCTCATATGAATGTGGGCGATTGCAGCGCCGGCTTTCCAGCATGCATAGATATCATCAGCTATCTCAGACGGGGTCATGGGGACATTGGGATTATTCTCCTTCTTGGGCCATGCGCCTGTGGTAGCGACGGTGATGATAGTTTTCTTCTTAGGTTTTGCCATAACTTTATCCTTTCTGATTATATCTGAGGATCAGCCGCAAACTTCTCATAGTCCAGGAATCCGTAGTGCTCCCTGTCCTGGCAGCCGGTACCGCAGTACATGTAAGTCCTCTCCGGTACATCGTTCAAGTCATCCTCATCGATGCGTGCCACGCAGCGGGCCATTGAGCCGTCGCCCATGTACCAGCGAAGCGGGAAGCAGAAGAACTCGAACTCTTTGCCGCAGACCTTCTCCAGGTCGCCGCCCAGATTCTCAACGCCCACAATGCCATGGCCCAGCATGGTCTTGTGGCAGGGCTCCCAGGTGCCCCAGTTGCCGATGGCCTCAAGGGGACCGTAGAACTTATCGTAAGCTTCCTGGCCATAGTACTTTACGTAGTACTCTTTCTCGAAAGGAGCATAGGCCTCCTCGCCGAACTCCTCAATGAACTCCTCGATGATGGTCTTGCCGGAAGCACCGAGCAGATTCATCCTGGTCATGCCGTTATTTCCCATAGCGGTGTGAAGAGGATGGTCAAGAGCCTGCATATCCATAGCCACGCACTTTACGCCGTGCTTTACGAACCAGATGCCGGCGTCACGGCCGGTACCGCAGGAATAATGGTAGTACTCTTTGGAGTCATCGAATTTCAGATGCATGCCTGTGCAGAGGCAGAGAACCTTGCCCTTAAGGTAATCGGAATCAGGATCGATCCCCATGTTGCGGCAGGCTTTTTCAAGATGCTCGGAAGTGATCAGCTCCCAGCGCTTCACGAAGTGAAGGTCAAGGCATACAGCCTCGCCGGTGTAAGCGTCCACAGGCATCTCGTGGGTGTAACGAGCCCTTCTGCCGTCGAACTCACGCTCCATGACGTGACGGGGAGCGTCGCAGTGTGTGCCGGTGTGCATGGTGCAGCCGATGTACTGTGTCAGCACTCCGCCCTTTGCCATTGAATGCGCACTGTCGATCACCGGTTTGTCAAAGTAAGGCCAGCGGGGAATCTCCGCGCTGAAAGGATGTGCCAGGTCAACCCAAACTTTCTTTCCCATTGTAGTATCCTCCTAAAAAATTTTATATTTATATGCATATACATATCTTACATAACTGATACTCACGGATCGCTCCGCTCTTAGAGCTCTCGCAATCCCTGTGTATCATTTGTCATAGAGCATCTTGATAAGATACTCATTGAGTCCTGAATTAATCTCCGCAATCTCCTCATCGGTGTAGGACATGAAGCCTGTACGCTTTCCGTCCACCGGCTCGGCCCGAAAGCCCAGCTTACCCTCATCCAGCATAGTCTTCAGGATAGGTGAGGGCTCGTGATTATCAGCCAGATGCTCCAGCACGTAGCTGTGGATATTCCAGGTAAGCTGCGTGCCCACCATGTCGGAATTCACAAGGGGCGGCAGGTAAGGCAGCCTCAGGCCGAAGCTGGTCTTGCAGGCCTTATCCACTGTCTCGGCATCGGCGATGCCCTCGTCCACGATAGCGATGGCCTCACGCCAGAGAGCGTGCTGCATACGGTTGGCGATGAAACCCGGGACATCCCTCTTGCAGAGGCAAGGCTGCTTGCCGGCCTCGGTGAGGATCTCCATGACGGTGTCGGCAACACAGTCAAGAGTATACTCAGTCTTAACCACCTCAACCAGGGGAATGAGGAATGCAGGATTCCAGAAATGTGTACCGCAGAGGCGCTCCTTGTGCTGGCACTTCGCAGCGATCTCGGTGGGGCTCATAACGGAAGTGTTGGTACAGAAAATGGTATCGGTGGAGACTACCTCCTCTAACTGTGCGAAGAGATTCTGTTTAAGCTCCATATCCTCCAGTACACACTCGACGACCATCTCGGCATTCGCCACTCCCTCGCTGTGCATATCCTGGGTGAAGCTGATCTTTGAGAGGATAGCGTCCACGTCAGCTTCGGTGATGACGCCTTTCTCCACCAACAGCTTCGTGTTCAGACGAACCTTCGCCTCGATATCCACGGGATAGACATCATAGACGGTGATATGTGCGCCGTCCAATCCCGCCAGGATCTGAGCGATGGCGCTGCCCATCATTCCGCCGCCGCAGACCAGATAATTTTTAAGCTTTGCCATAATATTTTCCTCCTATAGGTTCACTCAGCATCAGTACAGTTATCTGTATGCTTTCAGGCAAGCTTGAAGCATCCATATAGCTGTCCCGGATAAAGCGTGAACAGTAACAGTCCTAGCAGACCAGATATCCGCCGGAGCAGTCGTAGTTGCCGCCGGTCATGAACTTGGAAGCATCGGATGCAAGATATACAGCCATGCCGACGAAATCATCAGGCTCGCCCAGACGTCCGATAGGCTGTCTCTTAAGGAAGTTCTTATATACCTCAGAATCGGGATCGAACATCCACTCAGTCAGCTCGCTGCGGAATACAGTGGGCAGGATGGAATTCACGCGGATGCCATACTGTGCGGTCAGATCGCAGGCCATGGAGGAGATCATCAGGTCAGCGCCGCCCTTGGAGGTGCAGTATCCGGTATAGCCGGCCATGCCGCGCTTTGACCTCTGGGAGGTGACGACCACGATGGCACCGCCCTTGCCCTGGGCAACCATCTGCTGTGCCACGTATTTCAGGACGATGTACACGGACTTGCAGTCAGCATCCATAATATACTGCCAATCCTCTACGGACTGATCCAGGATGTTCTGAGGCTTATTGTAACCGTGAGCGATGGCCAGGATATTGATCTCGCCGTAGGTGTCAACGGTGGTCTTGATCAGAGCCTCGACCTGGTCTACCTGTGCCGGATCAGCGGTGGCGTATGCACAGTCGATACCCTCAGCCTTGAACTCATCTACCAGAGCCTCCAGCTTCTTCCCATTACGGCCGGTGAGCATGACCTTGGCTCCCAGGTAGCCGTATGCCTTGGCGATGGTCTTGCCCAGAGCTCCTGTAGCCCCTGTCACCAGAGCAACTCTTCCCTTGATGGAGAACATGTTCTCAACATAGTCTTTCTCCAGCTTAACTAAATTTCCCATTTTAAGAATCCTCCTTATAAATGATGTATTTATTTCAAAAACGCCGACTCAGATACAGCGTATGAAACCGAAACAGGGAACCATGCAGCAAATACCACATTGGCGAAAATTTATCAATTAAAGTATAAAACAAGCCCGCTTTTTATGCAATACCTACAATAATGTTATTTAGTAACTTTATAGAAACTCAATTATATTTTTATAAAAAATCAAAAAAAAGTCTAAAAAATTGGACGATTTCCCGCAGAGCTTATGCTGTTTCCCATCAGAAACCTCTTTTCCGCGAAAAAGGCCCCGAGGTTTTGTGTATCTGCTTTCTATAGTATAAGATGATTGACACATGCTTCATATAATGGCATTATAATGAAACAGACATTAATTTTTGACCGGGGAGTGAGAATTGACATGAAAATTGACACAAGCAATGTAAAACACGCTACTTCTTTCAGGGGCCAGTTTACTGTAAGGGGAATCGTAATAGGCGCGATCGGCTCGATCATACTGACCTGCTCATCCACCTTTGTGGCCCTCAAGGCCTCATCACTGCCCTGGCCGATAATGTTCGTCACACTGGTTTCCATGTTTTCCTTAAAAGCTCTGGGGAATACGAATGTCAATGAGATCAATGTGACTCACACAGCCATGTCCGCCGGTTCCATGGTGGCCGGAGGCCTCGCGTTCACTATTCCCGGCATATTTATCCTGAATCCCGACGCGGAATTTAAAGTGCTGCAGATCATGCTGATCACTCTGGGCGGGACTGTTCTGGGCCTTATCTTTACATCGCTGCTGCGCAAACACTTCATCGAGGATGCGGACATGCCCTACGCTATGGGCCAGGCGGCGGCGGAACTGGTTGTCGTCGGCGATGAGGGCGGCTCCCAGACCAAGGCTCTGTTCGGTTCCCTTGCAGCCGCGGGAGTATGGACGGTGCTGCGCGACGGATTCGGAAAGGTTCCCTCCCTCACAAGCTTTAATTTCATGGCGAAATACGGTTCCAGCGCCGGCATGTGGTGGTCTCCCATGATGGTGGCCGTGGGCTATCTGATCGGACCGGCTACGATAACGGTATGGTTCATCGGCGCCCTGATCGGCGATGTGGGTATCCTCATGGTCGGACAAATGTCCGGATTGTGGGATGCGGCCACGGCTGCCGGTATCAAGAGCTCCATGGGACTTGGCTGGATGGTCGGCGTGGGAATAGCCATCACTGCGAAGGAGATCATTCCCAGAGCAAAATCCATTTTCGGCGGAATGTTTAAGAAAGGCCAGGCCGGCGATGCCATAGTTTCCATGCGCTGGGCGCCGTTTGTGATCCTTGCCCTGGCGATCCTCTTTATCTTTGTGCTGGATCTCCCCATCGTCGCTGTGATCATCACACTCCTCGGGGCATGGCTCACAACAGCCATGTCTGCGCAGTGCGTTGGGCAGTCGGGGATCAACCCGATGGAAGTGTTCGGCATCTTTATTATGGCTATCGCCAAATACTGTTGCGGACTCACCGTCACCCAGGCTGTGTTCATAGCCGCTATCATTGCCGTCGCCGCAGGTCTTACAGGCGATATCATGAACGACTTCAAATCCGGGAGCATCCTTAAAACCGATCCCAAAGCCCAGTGGTACGGCGATATGATCGGCGGTATCATCGGTGCCGTGGTCGCGGTGGGTGTGATGCTGCTGCTGGTTAAGGCCTACGGCGGAGGGATCTTCGGCAGCGACATGTTCCCGGCAGCGCAGGCGGCGGCTGTTGCCTCCGTTGTGGGCGGCATCGCAAATATCCGCGTATTCGTGGGTGCGCTTATCATTTCCATTATTGTTTACTTTATCACCCCGAAGTTTACCATGCTGGGACTGGGTATTTACCTTCCGTTTTATCTGTCTTTCACAGGGTTTGTCGGAGGAGCCCTTCGTTTCGTTGTTCAGAAGGCTGCCCCCAAATTTTCTGAGAAGAGCACCGGTACGGTAGTGGCATCCGGGCTGCTGGCCGGCGAAGGCTTCATAGGAGTGGTGATCGCCATTATACAGGCCATCTCAATCCTGATGGCAGGTTAAGGTATCAGTATATTTGACATCACAGCATTTTTTCTTTTTGGAGGCGTAATGATGAAGCAGATTCCGGTATCTCAGATCAGAGGTTTTAAGATAGGCCATGCGCAGGATGAGGCCCATGCCACAGGATGCACGGCTATCATATGCGAGCAGGGGGCCTTTGCAGGCGTTGACGTGCGCGGAGGCAGCCCCGCATCACGGGAGACCGAGCTCCTTCGACCGGTAAATACCGTGCAGCAGATCAATTGTGTCATGCTCTCCGGCGGCAGCGCTTTCGGACTCGAGGCAGGTGACGGCGCCATGCAGTTTCTGGAGGAGCGCAAAGCAGGATTCGATACAGGCTATGGTCTGGTGCCCATTGTGTGCGGCGCGTCCCTGTTTGACCTGGAGCTTGTCGATTCAAGATGCCGTCCGGACAAGGCGATGGGATATGCCGCCTGTCAGAATGCCTGTACCGGCACAGAGCCAAAAGAGGGCAATGTGGGTGCAGGGACAGGCGCCACCGTCGGGAAATTCCATGGAGAGGACGGAATGATGAAAAGCGGCCTGGGAATCTACGCTGTGGAAGCCGGCCCCGTGCAGATGGCGGCGATCGTTGCGGTAAACGCCCTGGGCGATGTCATAGATTATGACAGCAGACAGATCATTGCCGGACTTTTAAATGATGATAAGAGCGGATTCGCTGATACCGAAGCAGCAATGTACAGGGAAATCGAGGACAACCGCTCCCTGTGGAGAGGCAACACCACTATAGGCTGCGTGATCACCAATGCGAAGCTTGACAAATGCCAGTGCAATAAGCTGGCCGCCATCGCCCATAACGGATACGCACAGGCGATCCGCCCGGTCCATACCAGCGCTGACGGAGACACCATATTTGTGATGACTACAGCTGAAGTGACAGTGGGTGCCGATGCCGTCGGAGCGCTCGCAACACAGTGCATGGCCCGCGCGATAAACCGCGCCGCCCTGGCGGCAAAGCCTGCCTACGGTCTCAAAGCCGCCTGTGATTTCCGGTAAGTTTCAGTTTACTGGCAATGCCCCGGCTTTTCCTTGTTTTGGCACAATTTACTCGTTCTTCCCTCACCAGCAGCGAAGTGCTTGGTGCGGGAGTGAAAAATAACTTTTCCTTTCTGTTAAGATCCGGCCAGAGGTTTTATCGCCATCTTTCTATTAATAGTCGTTATATGGCGCATCATATTTATACGGATAAGTGATCATCGTCAGTGTGCTGAAATATATCTGGTCTCGGGACCAGTAATATTTTCCCATCCCCGGCACATTGATTTCCTGAACAGGCCTTGCCTCAGAGTCGATGAATATATCCTCAGGCAGATACTTTATATTGGTGTACATCCCATTACGGATCAGCTCTGTATCCAGCCATTTTAAAAATTTACTCTCAACATTCCTGTACTCACGACACGGCTCAGTGCGGGTAGTCTGATAGCAGCCCCACTCCATTTCATAAGGGATCCTGCCTTTCTGTGACAATATTGCACAGGTCATCATTTCCGGAGTCGGCTGTATCCCTGACTCTGCACAGATACGTTTTCTTAAGTCCCTGACCGCAGAAGTATTATCTGTAGCGGGAAGACACCTGCTGTACAAAGCTTCGTCCTCCAGGGAAATATTTCTGGCGGCATCCGTCTCCCTTTTTGATGCTGTAAAGGAATGTACGCCGCGATCTTCTTCCTCTGTATTATCCCTGCCGACAGCTTCTTTTTCAGGCTGCGTATCCTCTCCCTCTGGTTTGGAATATAGTCCGGAATGCCTGATCCTGAATAAAATGACGGTTGCAAAGATCAAAACTAAAATTATTATGATGATCAGTATTGCCATGATCTGCTCCTTCGTTTCCCCGCATTCCACGATCGTCCTGTCCACCAGGAGTCAGGCGATACATGCTCCTCCTCCCATGCCGCGTTTATTCTGTCATTACAATAATAACATATCCCGCTGTCCGATTAACCAGAAAAATAATTAAAAGATACCAGAGTTAAAATATATAAGGGCAGCGATGATTAAATAGCTTGCTAACAAACAGCAATCCTGATAGAATTTTGCAGGAAAGGCAGGCGTTCATTATGGCTACTTTTACAATTAAAGGGAAAAATATATCTGTATTCCCGGCAGCAGGCAATGACCGGCCGGTCATTTATCTGAACTCAGTTTTCCCGAACGACAAGCAGATCTGTCGGGCAATGGCAGATTTGAAATGCCCTGACTGCACACTGGTGGTGATCAGCAGGCTGGAATGGGACCACGATATGGCACCCTGGGATATTCCCTGGCAGGGCTTTTTGCCGTGTATTCCCTCTACCGGACAGACATCTTTTCACGTGCAGCCAGCATGTCCGGATCCCTCTGGTTCCCTGGGATCGTAGATTACATCAACACTCATGACATGATGGCTCACCCGGAATGCGTATATTTTTCTTTAGGGAACAAAGAATGCAAAACCAACAATCAATATCTTAAATATGTTCAGGAAAATACCGAGGCGATCCACTCACTTTACTCAGATCAGGGTTTAAACACTGTTTTTGTCCTAAATCCCGGAAATCATTACCGAGAGGCCGCAGAGCGCAGTGCCGCAGGGATTGCCTGGATCCTGAATGCTGCCAGGGACAGACAGGCTTGAATTGAATGCCCGCATCCAATTCAAGATATCTGGTCTCCGCTGCCGCTCCGGTCCGTGCTAAACAGACGTCCCCCGGACGTCTAGCACCCTCGCGGAGCGTTTTTTTGTGATAGGAGACGAAGTTTCCTATCACAAAAAAACCGGAGGCTTATCGCCTCCGGTCTTCATGGAGATGAGGGGAATCGAACCCCTGTCCGAAATCCTGTCCATCGTACTTCTACGAGCGTAGTTGCCGTTTTATCATTCCCTCTGCCATGCACCCGGCAACGGGTTCACAGTGTCAGTAGCTTCATAATACGCCCACAGGCTCAAAGCTTTGCCTGCGTCGTTTCCCACATTTGATGATGCCCGTATCCAAAGCTGTGGGTGGCTTTGGGCGGACAGGCTGCTTTAAGCAGCCAGTGCTAATTTCTGATCTTTAGCGTTTAGTTTAAGGTTGGCATTTAACGCATCCCATGCGGCTCGCTTCTCCGACTTCAAAAACCCCGTCGAAACCAGTACATCCCCGATATTGAACTCGAGATATATGGCTGCCAAAGATCTGACACTCCACACAATGAAAGCCGGTTGCTCTGCCAGATTTCGTAATCCGGCTATCGGCTTTCATGAAAGTAGCGAGGGAGAGACTCGAACTCTCAACCTCCCGGGTATGAACCGGACGCTCTAGCCAGTTGAGCCACCTCGCCATGTCCTGCGCAGGTTCCCCTGCAGACCAGATTAGTATAATACGGAGCTTTCCCTTATGTCAAGAGGAAAATGAGCGATAAGCGACGAGAATGCGGCTATAGGCAAAGATTTTGACTGCTTGCAGGCAAAAATCTATGACTATAGCCGCATTTAAGTGCAACGGACATCGAAAAATGGCTGCCTGCTCATGTTTTGGGCAGGGTTGCTGAGTGCCGGTGGCACTCGTGTTTGCAACCGACCGGAGCGGTAGCGGAGACCAAATGGCTGTAACTGGATGCAAGCATCCGTTACAACCCTATCTGGCCCTGGTATCATCATTTTAATTTAAGCAGTCTAAACGTAGTCCGGTTTGTCCTGGAGTCCTCGATATTTTCCGCGATCATCTCAAGCCCCCACTCGGCTCCCCCTTTGGCGCTGCATATCACCGCCGTATTCTCAGGCAGGATTCCTCTCGCCAGATGCTCCGCCGCCAGAGCCGTGTCATCGTCCTCCACCTCTTTCCAGTCGGGCCAGTGATTCGCCCGGTAAATATCTGTCTGGCGAAAAGCCTGTGGATGTGAGCTTATCCGGGTGATATCCTCTTCCTTCATTCCCGGCTTTATAAACACACAGTGATGTATAGGAAGGACATAATCGCCAAGGCTCTCGTATTCCACTCCCTCAAAAGCTTTCACGAACTCGGAAACCGGTCCCGCCGTAGTATTAGTGATTCCTAAAACGCCGTAGTCTATTTCCCCGGCACGGAGGGCATCCAGTATATTCTGTGAACATACCATGGGAACAAGCTCTGCATCCGGCATCCCTGCCATCCTGATGAGCTCCCCCGCGGCCACCTCCGAAAAGCTTCCCACTATGCCCATATAACCAACTTTCTCCATACTCTGTCTCCTGTAAAGTTATATTTCGGACATCAACCGGCTGATGCCTGAAATGCAATTGCGGCACCCGCATTTAATATCGCCGTCGAGACAGTTTTCTTCTAATCCCTGCTCTCGATCACAAGCAGTATCCCCTTATCAAAGGAAATCTCCGCCGCCTCATCCTTTATCTCATTGCTGATGCCCCTGGCGCTGCCGCTTACCAGAGTGAAATCATTCACCTCGTACCTGAAGCCCCTAAGCGTCAGTCCCGTGACCTCAGGTGTAAATGGGATCACAGACACATATTTTCCGAACTGCCCATCCCGGGAAATCCTCATACCTCCCCGTATCATCCTGATCAGATTGTGGGAATCCACCAGTGAGCATTCCACCCCGGCATCCATAGCCTTTTTCATCAGCTGGATATTCCCCAGCTCGTGATCCAGGCGATTGCCTGTGGCTCCGAGTATGCTGATCCGGGAGAAGCCGTTCTTTATGGCCCAGTCAATGGCCAGCTCAGTGTCGGTCTCATCCTTTTCCGGGGAAAATGTGATCATCCTCTCAGGGCACAGCCCCCGGTAATACTCCACCACAGAGGAATAGGCCGAGTCAAAGTCTCCCAGTATCACATCAGGCATGATCCCTGCCATCAGGCAGAAATGCAGACCGGAATCAACAGAGATCACCCTGTCCCAGTCCTCCTGTCCGGCAATATTCTTTCCGAAATCGAAATCTATATGACCTCCGGTGATAATAAGGGCTCTCATGCTCTGCCCTCCATTATATCCAGGAATGAGGTGACATTTTCCTCAATGTCTCCCCTGAAAACAGCACTTCCGGAAACTATGACATTGGCTCCGGCCGCCAGGACATCCTTCTTTTTGATGGAATAAACAGTACGATCCGTGCAGGGCCTGATAGAACGGATGACGGGTATCCCAAAGGAAATATTCGGCACAAACATCCCATCCATGACATCAATATGGACATACTGGGCCCCGGCCCGGTCTAAGGCTTTGATCTGCTCCCCCAGTCTGGAAAAATCCGCTGACAATATAGACGGCGACAAACAATTCATAGGCTCCTCCGTTAATATGGATTGTTATCCTTTAATTCTGTAAAAATCTGCTCATAGCTTAAGTAACGCCGGTCACTTATGAGCCCCTCGGTCAGGGCATCCTTCACGGCACAGCCCGGCTCGTGTATATGGGTGCAGCCCCGGAAGCGGCAACCGTCGCTGTATTTTAAAAACTCCGGGAAAAATCCCGCCAGGCTCTCACAGGTCACCGGGATAAATCCCACATTTCCCACTTCACGCTCCGGCACAAAACAATCCTCTGAAAGCGAGGAAAATCCGGGTGTGTCCACAATGAAGCTTTCATCATCTATGGCGATAAGCTCACAGTGGCGGGTGGTATTCTTCCCCCTTTTAATCTTCTTCGAGATCTCCCCTGTCTCCATCTGGGCATGGGGTGCCAGGATATTTATCATGGTGGACTTTCCCGCTCCGGATGGTCCGGCAACAGTGCTGGTCTTACCGGAAAGAAGAGATCTCACATCCTCAAATCCCTCTCCTGTCTCTGTACTGCAAAAAACAAGAGGATACTCACTGGCCCGGTATATGTCCCGGACTCTCTCTATATCTCCGGGACCCACCAGATCCGTCTTCGTCATCACTATCACCGCCGGAATCTCCTGCTGCCCTGCCAGCACCAGAAGCTTATCCAGCATGTTGAAATTCGGATTGGGACGAGCCATGGCAAAGACCATTACGGCCTGATCCACATTTGCCACCGTGGGACGGACCAGGGCATTTTCCCGGGGGGAAATCTTCATCACATTCCCGGTCTTATCTTCCTCAGAGACCACCTCTATCTCCACCATATCTCCAACCAGGGGCTTGATCCCCTGATTGCGGAAAGAGCCCCTGGCTTTACATTCATATACATCAGATCCCAAAGTGCGCACATAGTAGAATCCGGAGATACCCTTTATAATTCTTCCCTGTTTCATAATATCTCTCTACTGCTCCTGTTTGAAAGTCACGCTGGCCTCCTGCTCAGACACCTGGGTGTCGCCGGCGGAATCCGTGTAATACCAGTCGATGATAAGTGTACCTGCCGTCCCTCCGGTGATGCCGGTCACATTGATAGTGTAGGGGAAAGTGGTAACATTGCTCCATGTACCCAGGACCTCATCGCTCTCGGAGAGATACAGCGTGATATTAGCATACTGCAGATCCACATTATCCGGGGCGCTGATCGAAGAATTGATATAATAGGTAGTGATCTTCTTTCCCTTGCTGACCACCAGATCCACGGACGTGCCCTCACTGACAGTGGAATTTGCGGCCACACTCTGGCTGATGACCGAGCCCTCAGCCACGGAATCACTGTAATCCTGAGTCACGGTGCCGGTATTAAGGCTGGCATTGGCCAGGGCTGTCCTGGCATCGTTCTCAGTCTTGCCCCGCACATCAGGTACCACAGTGGACTCTGTCCCCTGGCTGACATAGATGGTAATTGTGTCGCCCTCATGGGCCGTACTGCCCGCCGCAGGACTTTGGGAAATGACCTGGCCTGTGGCAATAGTGCTGCTGTACTGGAACTCCCTGTAGACATTGAATCCCATATCCTGCAGTGAGGTCATGGCTGAATCGGAGGTATAGCCAACCACGTCAGGCACTGTGACCTCAGCCGCCTCGGCCTCCGCAGCCACCACAACATTCACAACTGTGCCCTCTGTCACCATATCCCCCTCAGCTATATCCTGGGAAATAATCTGTCCCACAGCGTACTCATCGGAGGCTTCCGTGCCGCTCTGTACAACAGTGATCCCCATATAATCCACGGCATTCTGGGCCTCGGTAAGGGTCATACCCAGCAGGCTGATCATCTCGTTGGTGCCGGACTCCTGCTCCACCTGCTCATCACTGTTGCCAAACTTATTCTTTAAAAATCCGAAATTGATAAGGCCAAACCAGCTGCCTATTATATAAACTACTATCAAAATGATGATAATGAGCACAACTATACGAAGGATGCTGACCACTTTCTCCATGCGCTTGTTGAAGAAACCTCCCTCGTCCTCATCGTCCTCATCATCGTCATCATCATAAATGTAAGCGTATTTCTTATCCTTTTTATCCTCATCGTCATCATCGACATTCTGTCCGTAACCGGTGGCTACTGCCCTCTCCTGTATCTCCCTGGACTCTTCCTCAGAGATGACCCTTGTCTTGCCGTCATTCATAGCTGAGATGACCACAAAGTCCTCGTAGGGAGTCTGCAGGGAGCGTCTCAGGTCATTTAAGAGGCTGTCCATGCTCTCATAGCGGCGGTCAGGGCTCTTCTGGGTACATTTTAAAATGATCTTCTCCAGGCTGATGGGCAGATCCGGCGCATAGGTGCTGGGAGCCACCATCTCATCCTGCAGATGCTTTATGGCTACTTCAACAGAACTCTCGCCGTCAAAGGGCACCCGCCCCGTGACCATCTCATACATGACTATTCCCAGGGAATAAATATCGCTGCGGGTGCTGACATAGCCGTTCCTGGCCTGCTCCGGGGAGGCATAATGTACAGAGCCCATGACATCGGAATGTATGGTATTCTCCGAGGCTGCGCGGGCGATGCCGAAATCAGTGACTTTCACCTTCCCATCCGTGGAAATAATGATATTCTGGGGCTTAATGTCCCTGTGGATAATGCCCTTTGCATGAGCCGCCTGTATTCCCCTGGACACCTGGATGGCTATGCTTAAGGTCTCCCGGTAATTCAGCTTCCCTTTCTTCTCTATATAGGACTTTAAGGTGATTCCCTGGACATACTCCATTATGATATAGTAGCATCCCTCGTGGCAGCCTACATCATAGACATTTACGATATTAGGATGCTCCAGGCCTGCCGCAGCGTGGGCCTCTGCCTTAAATTTATCCACAAAAGCGCTGTCCGTGGAATACTCGTCCTTTAAGACCTTGATAGCCACAGTCCTGCCCAGGGTGTGATCCACAGCCTTATAAACATTTGCCATACCGCCTGCACCGATCAGTCCCTGCACTTCATACCGTCCGGCAATGATCATTCCAGTCTGTATCATTTCATTTACCTCTCAAACTCAGGATCCACGACAATGACCGTGATATTGTCTTTCCCGCCGTGCTTATTTGCAAGTTCCACCAGATACTCTGTGTGCCCCACCAGAGTACCGGGGCCGTTTAAAATATCAAGGATCTCGGAATCCTCAACCATATTTGTCAGGCCGTCGGTGCACAGCAGCACCCTGTCACCGGCCTGCAGAGTCTTATGGAAAATGTCAGGACTGGAATTCTCCCCGGTTCCCACTGCCCTGGTGATAATATTCCGATCCGGATGGATGCGGGCGATCTCCTCGTCTATCTCGCCGCGGCGCACCATCTCCTGAACCAGTGAGTGATCCTCGCTGATCTGCCGGATCTCTTCCTTACCGACCAGGTAAAGCCTGCTGTCGCCTATATTCATGACAGTCAGGCGATGTCCCTCCAGAACAGCTGCCACCACCGTGGTACCCATGCCCTTTTTCTCAGGGTGGGTGTCAGCGTAAGCCCGTAGCGACTCATTTGCCTGACGCAGCGCATCCTGTAAAATATCAGCAGGCTCGCCCTCGCCCGTCTTCTGAATCACAGCGGTCATAACCTCTACCACATGCCGGGATGCTAAATCACCGGCGCTGTGGCCTCCCATACCGTCTGCAACTATAAAAAGATTCGGCAGTGCGCCTACGGGATCTTCAGATGAATAAAAATAATCCTGATTCATCTCCCGCCTGATGCCGATATCGGTCAGGGAACAAACTTCCATATTCCTTAATCCTGCCTTTCTGAGAATCGTCTGCGAAGCTGCCCGCAGGCACCTTCTATATCACGTCCCATTTCCCTTCTTATAGTAACATTTATTCCGTATTTTTCA
>JAJPYU010000024.1 GCA_021204765.1 Clostridiales bacterium | reverse complement strand
TCATCTCCGTAAGAAACAGTGGAGCCGGCAGGATCCACATTTGTGATCCCGTCGATTCCATCATAACCGGCGATGATATCCCCTCCGTTTAAAACATCTCCGTCATCAAGGTAGTCTCTGGGGACATAAGTCGCAGTTTCATTCCCATAAGTCAGGGTCAGTTTCCATCCGGTCCATTCGATAAGATAATCCATTTCCTGTGCCAGCAGGACAGTGTCGCTGTCTGACACGGAGGTATCGTAAAACCCGGTTGCCAGGGTATTTCCCTGTATCTCAAAGGGGAGAATGGATGTAAATGACGATCCGCCCTGATCCCTGAAAGAAAAATCCGACACCAGGTAAGTGCCGCAGTATATATCCATATCCAAAATGGAATCAGCGAGATTGCCGTTAACGTCCAGTCCGAAGACTATGGTATCGGGAAGGCAGGTAATGGCTTTAATATTGCCGTCGCTTTTAAAGAGAGCATCGACGGTGACGTCTGTGGCCTGTGTGGTCTGGCCGGAGTCGGCATCCACCGCTCTCCACTTGCCAAGAAGAGCACTGGGGTCATATCTGGCGGGCTCTTTTTCATCATCCACATATTCATTGGGAATGACGCCGCCAGAGCTTAAGTGCCTGATCTTTGCGGGGAGCAGGTCGGTCAGCAGATCCATGGGCTCGTCATAGATGGCATATTGGTCGTGTAAGATTATATTGGTATCTGTTTCAATTGAGGACTCCGTGTCCGCTGCGGCTCCATTATCCGGGGATGAGCAGCCCGAAAGCAGCGCCGCTGCACACAGTGCAGACAGCAGAACGGCAAAATATTTTTTCATCTCTTTCACTTCCATTATCGTACGATATAATTATATATCCCCATTATAAGATATCTCCCAGCGACAGCACCCTGGTCGGGGATGCCGGCGCTCTGTGCGGCATGTACAGCGGCTTTCCCGAAGACAGGGACCATATTCTTTGTGGCTTCCACCCCTGCATTGGCTCCGGAAAGAGCTGCAGTGATGACTTCTTTTATGGAGACATCGGGGTTGTCTGCTGCCGCCTTACCTGCCGCCTCGGCAGCGGGAAGCACTGCGTCGTAAATGGTACGCTGTCCGGCCTCGCATTTGCCTCTCTTTTTTACCCCGGCGGCAAATCCGGCGAGGAAGTCGGCCAGGGCTTTTCCGTCAAGCTCAGTCCGGCCCTTTAAGGCCTTCCCGCCTTCCATAAGGCCGGTGGACATGAGAAATCCCATGGTAGAAGGGATGAGGGATGACATTTTCATGCCCTCTTTCATCAGGAGCTTTCCGATATCGCCCCGGCACACTCTGATTCTGCCGCGATCAGCTCCGGTAGGGTGCCGAAGCCCTTGCTCATGGTAAGTCCCAGGTCCCCATCGCCAAGGCGGGCATCCATCTTGCACAGCTCATCCTTTTTTTCTGTAAACAGAGTGCCTACGCTGGCGAAGAGGTCGGGAATCTGTTCATATAAAATCTTATCCATTTAAATCTCCATTCTGCCACTTTCCAGTTGGCGGCACAAATAGTAATTAAAGTCTACTTTCTTTCACAGTAATTCTCTTTATTTCTGGCAGAAGAAAGGTGTATACACCGGATAATCCAGATATCCTTTAAGCTCATCGTTCAGCCGGCAGATGGTGATGGAAGCTCCCATCATCTCCATGGAGGTGGCGTACTCACCGACAATGGTCTTATAGATGCGTATACCCTTGGAGGTCAGTATATCCGTCACATCGCCTGAGAGGATGTAGAGTTCTTCCAGGGAAGTAGCGCCCAGTCCGTTTATGAGTATGGCTGTCTCATCACCTTCACTCATGGGCATATCCCCAAGCAGGGTATCGAGGGACTCCTCCGCAATCTCCCTGGATGTCTTTAAAGGACCGTTCCAGATGCCGGGCTCCCCATGGATGCCCATGCCCATGGCCATCTCGTCCTCAGCCAGCTCAAAGTTCGGGTGGCCGATCTCGGGTATGATGCAGGGAGTGAGGGCGAAGCCTACAGTGCGGGTGTTGTCCTTTGCAAGTTGTGCCGCCGCCAGCACTTCATCCAGGCTGCCGCCCTGATCAGCTTTAGCCCCGGCGGCTTTGAACATAAAGTATATTCCGGCCACGCCCCGGCGGGTGCCCGGATCAGAATGGGAGTTGACATCGTCTGCTCCGACGATGCTCTTACACTCTATGTCATCCATTTCACATAGATCCGTGGCCATGTCGAAAGTCATGATATCACCGGTGTAATTTCCGTACAGATACAGGATACCTGCCCCGGCCTCCACATCTTTGGAGATTTCATAAATCTGCTCCGGGGAGGGAGACTGGAAAACGCCGCCGACGCCGCAGCCGTCTATAAGGCCCTCGCCTACATATCCCAGGAACAGGGGGAGATGTCCGGTGCCTCCTCCGGTGATGATGGCTACCTTGCCGGGTTTCTTATTGGCGATGCAATAGCAGCGCAGGTCATCCCCCGCGTGCTTTACCATATCCGGGTGTGCCGCATATATGCCTTTTAACATGTCATCCACGTAGGCTTCCGGCGCATTGATGATTTTTTTCATTGGTAAACCCTCCTTATTATAATGAGTCGTGTGTTACTTTTTGCTTTTTGTTGTATGGGCTGCTTTCCGGCAGGGTAGCCAGACCGAAAGGACCAACACTGCGATCCAGATCAGGATAACTGCGTTTTTTGGAGAGCTGCCCAGATACAGGATCAGTACGATGTAGGTAAAGCAGACAGCAGTTTCCAGCTCCGCAAGCAGGGTGAGCAGCTTGAGGGGCTGTCCCTTTAAGAGTACCATGCCTTTTTTTACTTTTGCGGGGAGCCTCCACATTTCCAGAGGCATCCTCCGGCACATAAAACGGAAGCCGAAAGTGATCACCCATGTGACGAAGGGGAACAGCAGGTAGATAAAACTGGTGGCATATCCCGTGCCCTCCAGCGCCGGGATAGTATCAGTCGAATATATCGCGTAGATGACAAAGCCCGTCATCAGGATCTGTATAATGACAGACAGCACGGAGATTATTTTCATGGGTACGGTGAGAGGTATTTTAATCAGCTCGCCGTAGGCCTCGGGCTTATGGAATTTCTTCCGGGAGACCTCGCTTTTTGAAGAATAATAAGTGGTCTTTCCCTTTTTTACTTTGTTTGACATTATGCCGCCTCAAGGTATACGTGATACCGGGGTCATACAGAGCGGAAATAATTTCAGGCATTTCCCCGGTATCAGTGAAGTTAAATATATTTTCCTGTATGTTAATCTATTTCTTCGGGATTGGGAACAGAACGCTGGGCTCCCCTCCTTGTTACCGAGATGGCAGCTACTTTCTGGGCGTAATCCACCGCATCGACAACATCACATCCCCCGGCCAGCTTTACCGCCAGCCCGGCAACGAAACAGTCTCCGGCAGCAGTAGTGTCAACAGCTGTCACTTTCCGGCCGGGAATAAGCCGGTCTTCCCGGCCATGAAGACTGACCAGCACGCCTTCACTGCCAAGGCTGACCAGCAGGTTTGAGGCACCTTTCTTCCTTATCACTGAGATTTTCTCAGTATAATCCCCATCGTCCAGGGACATGCCTGCCAGAATGCAAAGCTCTGTCTCATTGGGCTTTAAAAGGTCAACATACCGGTAAATCTCCTCAGGCAGGTCGGGGATGGCCGGAGCCGGGTCAAGGATCACGTATTTTCCCATGGTTTTAGCCAGACGGGCTGTGTAGACTACGGTGTCAATGGGGATCTCCAGCTGCATTATCACAATATCCGATGCGTCAATGACTGATCGGTGGGCATCGATGTAGGAGGTATCCACTTCCATATTGGCACCGGGGACAACCACGATAGTATTGTTCCCAGCTTTGTCCACGGAGATCTGGGCCACCCCGGTGGGGGCATCAGGACAGATCATCACTCCGGAGGTATCCACTCCGACGCTTTTCAGGCTGGACAGCAGTGAGGCACCGTCCTCATCGTCCCCCACAGCTCCGAGCATGACGATGTCCCCGCCCAGCCTGCCGACGGCATAGGCCTGGTTGGCACCCTTCCCGCCCGGGGATCTGGAAAAATCAGAGGCAATGATAGTCTCTCCCTCCCTGACTATGTGGTCCACTTTGGAGATGTGATCCATGTTTAGGCTTCCCACGACAACAATCTTTTTCATAAAGACGTCCTTTCATTACTTTTCATATAGAAATCTGATATTGAGTGTTATTGTACCATAAGCGGAACCGGTTTGCAACATTTTGCAACATTTGGAAGAAAACCTCACGACAAAACAATCATCCTAAACAAAATGCACAATTAAAACAGTAGATTTTTGTCAAATATATAC
>JAJPYU010000207.1 GCA_021204765.1 Clostridiales bacterium | reverse complement strand
GATAGAGGCTCCCATCCGCGTCAAGGCAAAGATCCGCAACCGCCATAAAGAGCAGTGGGCCACGGCAGAGCAGGTTGGAGATGACCGCATCCGGGTGACCTTCGACGAGCCGCAGCGCGCCATCACGCCGGGGCAGGCAGTCGTGCTTTATGATGGAGATACTGTTGTAGGCGGAGGTTCAGTACTGTGATAGGGGCTGTGCGGATTTCGTCGCAACACGGCGATTTTTCGGGCTGTCACATTTCAGACGTCAGCCAGCTGACGCCAGAAATGCAACGCAGCACCGCATTTAAAGTCGCCTACGGCGAGGCGGTGCTGCTTTGGCACAATTTACTCGTTCACCCCGCACTAGCAGCAAGTGCTTAGTGCGGGAGCCAAGGTAACTACGTGCTCTCAGCCGCCGCTTATGGTATGACGCTCCCGCAGCACACACTATGCTCAGTCGGTCTGCGAAAAATACGCCTATGGATTGCGGCAAAACCGGCAGCCCTATCCACAGTCTTGGCTGACCATAACATATATATATATTCAGAGGAGAAGAAGCATGGCTGAGAGGAAAAATATAGCAATCAAGGATGCTGAGAGCATCGTCGCCGATATCATGGCGGATTATTCCCAGTCCCGTCCTATAGATAAGAAGGATGACTTCTATGATCAGCCCGACAAGGACGAGATTATCGATATTATAGATAAGCTCTTTAAGATAGTCTATCCGGGCTATTTTATCGAGAGGACATATAAGGGCTATAACGCTGAGAATCAGCTGGCCACCCTTATAGAGGACGTCATGTACCGCCTGCACCGCCAGATAATCAAGGCCATGCAGATCACGCCCCAGTCGGTGACCATGTGCGAGGAAAAGATTGACCATTGCGCCTATGTGGTCACTGTGGAATTTCTAAAGAAGATTCCTATGATCCGCGAGTACCTGGAGGGCGACCTGGAGGCTTCCCTGGAGGGCGACCCGGCAGCCAGAAATTATGACGAGATAGTCCTGGCCTACCCCGGGCTCTACGCCATCACGGTCAACCGCCTGGCCCACGAGCTATTCCTTCTGGATGTGCCTCTCATTCCCAGGATAATGACTGAGCATGCCCACAGCCTCACCGGTATCGATATTCACCCCGGTGCCACCATAGGCAGACATTTCTTTATAGACCACGGCACGGGCATAGTCGTCGGAGAGACCACGGTCATCGGCGATAATGTAAAGATTTACCAGGGCGTAACCCTGGGAGCTCTCTCCACCAGAGGAGGGCAGAAGCTGAAAGGCGTCCGCCGTCACCCGACCATTGAGGATAACGTGACCATCTACTCAGGAGCATCAATCCTGGGCGGCGAGACCATCATCGGCCATGACGCCATCATCGGAAGTAACGCCTTTATCACCAGCTCCATCCCGGCGGGGACCCGCGTCTCCATAAAACAGCAGGAGCTGCAGTACAGCGGCACGAAGCGCACCAGTGAGAAAGATTTCAGCGACGATACATGGTCCTACGAAATTTAGACTGCCAGGAGCAGGTTATGATTTGTACTGATAATTTGCAATAGCGTGAGATGAGTAATAATGGAAAGAAACCTGACTCAGGGCAGCGTATTTAAGACGGTACTTCGCTTTTCCCTGCCCTATCTGCTGTCGTACTTTTTGCAGACGCTGTACGGCATGGCAGACCTCTTTATAATAGGACGATTCAGTGACGTGGCGGCCACCACGGCGGTCTCCACCGGCAGCCAGATCATGCACATGATCACAGTCATGATTGTGGGCCTGGCCATGGGCACCACCGTATTAATTGGACAGTCCATCGGGGCCGGGAAGAAGGAGAAAGTGTCCCAGGCCATCGGCAACACCATAATCCTGTTTCTCGGGGTATCGGTGATACTGGCTGTGGTACTCTTTTTCCTGGCAAGGCCCATCACCGGCGTCATGCAGGTGCCTACTGAAGCCGTGGAGGGGACAATCACTTACCTTAAGATCTGCTTTGTGGGCATACCCTTTATCACCGCCTACAATATCATCAGCTCCATCTTCCGCGGCCTGGGCGATTCCAGAAGTCCCATGTACTTCATCGCCGTGGCCTGCGCGGCAAATATCATCCTGGACTTTGTCTTCATCGGAGGCATGGGCCTGGGGACTGCGGGAGCGGCTCTCGGCACTGTGCTGGGGCAGTCCATCAGCGTGATATTTGCACTGATATTTATTATAAAGAGAAATACCGGCATCAGCCTGACGAAAAAGAGCTTTATCCCAAGGAAAAATATCCTGGGCGGCCTGGTGAGGGTCGGCATCCCGGTGGCATTCCAGGACGGCCTGGTGCAGATAGCCTTCCTGGTCATCACAATGATAGCGAATCAGAGGGGACTAAACGACGCCGCGGCAGTGGGAATAGTGGAGAAAATAATCACCTTCCTGTTCTTGGTGCCCTCCTCCATGCTCTCCACCGTGTCGGCCATATCGGCCCAGAATATCGGTGCCGCCAAGCCTGAGAGGGCGAAGCAGACCCTGCGCTACGCCCTCATGATCGCTGTGGGCTGGGGAGTTTTGGTCAGCATCGTGATGCAGTTTAAGGCAGAATTTTTCGTGGGACTTTTTACCTCCGACGGAGCCGAGGTGGTGCGCCTGGGCGGACAGTACCTTCGCGGATACATCTTCGATTGCATCTTCGCCGGGATCCACTTCAGTTTCAGCGGATATTTCTGCGGCATCGGACGGTCAGGCCTGTCCTTCATGCACAATGTGATCTCCATCTTCGGATTCAGGATCCCCCTGGTGTACCTGGCCTCATCCATGTTCGCAACGACCCTCTTCCCCATGGGCCTGGCGACGGTCACGGGATCTTTTGTGTCGGTGATCATTTGCGTCATAGCATATGCCTGGCTGAAACGACACGGAGAACCTAAGGTGGGGACAGAGGTGTAAGATAACAGAACCATCGGAATGTGCCATGAATTTAGGAGCGACAAAAAATGTCACTTCTGTGTCACTTATAATGAAATATTGAGTGATTAATATAGGGGAAACAGTGTTTCCCCAATTCAGAACTAATATGTTAGTCAGACATTTCGAATGATTTAAAAAGGTCAGACACGGTCTGATTTATTTAAAACTAATAAAATAAATTGAACTGATGCTTTAGTGAAGAACCTGGCGGCACCCGAATATGGATATAGTAGAAAAACTTATTTGTGAACACAAGCTATCAAAAGAGGAATTTGCCCTACTTATAGGGCTCCGACAGGATCCCGGGGTATGCGAGAGACTGCAGAAAGAGGCTCTCCGACTGCGGCGGCAGCACTTTGGAAATGATGTGTACATCCGAGGACTTATCGAGTTCACGAATATCTGCAAAAACGACTGCCGATACTGCGGCATCAGAAAGAGCAACGCGAATCTGCCCCGCTATCGCTTGAGCGAGGATGAGATCCTTTCCTGCTGCGAGGCGGGCTACGGGCTGGGTTTTCGCACCTTTGTCCTCCAGGGCGGCGAGGATGCGTTCTTTACAGATGAATGCCTCGTCCCTATAATAAGACAGATAAAGGAGCGTTACCCCGACTGCGCCGTGACCCTTTCCATAGGCGAACGCTCATATTACAGCTATAAAGCCCTGCGGGAGGCCGGAGCCGATCGCTACCTTCTCCGCCATGAGACCGCCGATAAGGAGCATTACGCAAAGCTCCATCCTAAAGGAATGAGCCTCAGGCATCGGGTCAACTGCCTTCTGGACTTAAAGAACCTGGGATACCAGACCGGAGCCGGTTTCATGGTGGGCAGTCCTTACCAGACTGACGAATGTCTGGCGGAGGACCTGGTCTTCCTCGCCGAGCTTCAGCCTGAGATGGTGGGCATAGGCCCCTTCATTCCTCATCACGACACGGAGTATGCCGACTGTCCGGCAGGCAGCGTGGAGACGACCCTTTTCCTGCTCTCGGTGATCCGCATCATGCTCCCGCGAGTCCTCCTTCCGGCGACCACCGCCCTTGGCACTGAGGCCGCTGACGGCCGCGAGCGGGCCATGAGTTACGGTGCCAATGTGGTCATGCCGAACCTGTCGCCGACAGATAACCAGGAGATGTATAAGCTCTACGATGGAAAGATCGGAGTAGGGGACACGGCGCAGGAGAGCATGAATAAGTTAAAAGAGGGTTTGAAGGCAGCAGGATTTAATATTGTTATAGAACGAGGGGATTATCCCACGTAGGTATATAGAAAAATAGAAGTATGCTTTAGTGACATTCTTGGCGGTGCCCGAACTACACTTTGATAGCCCAAGAAGACAAGCAGCTTGCTGCGCAGTCTGATTGGATGCTATCATGCGTCCGTAGGTG
>JAJPYU010000188.1 GCA_021204765.1 Clostridiales bacterium | reverse complement strand
TTCGGGAGTGCGTAGCACGGAAAAATCCGTGGTATCATATATATAAATATTGACAAAATATTATAATATACAGGAGAGTTGAATTATGATTGACGGAAAGAAAGTATTGTACAGCGGCATGCAGGCGACGGGGAATCTGACCCTGGGGAATTATCTGGGAGCCCTGAAAAACTGGGTGAACCTCTGCGATGAGTACGAGTGCTTTTATGGGGTGGCGAACATGCACTCCATCACTATCAGGCAGGATCCGGCGCAGTTCAGGAAGCACAACCGGGATCTTTTGATACTCTATATAGCGGCGGGGATAGACCCGAAGAAGAACTGCGTCTATTACCAGTCGCATGTCCCGGCCCATGCCGAGCTGTCCTGGATATTGAGCTGCTTTACCTACATGGGAGAGCTTAACCGCATGACCCAGTTTAAGGACAAGGCCGCAAAGCACGCCGACAATATCAATGCCGGCCTCTTCACCTATCCGGTCCTCATGGCGGCGGATATCCTGCTCTACCAGGCGGACGTGGTGCCTGTGGGGGTGGATCAGCTGCAGCATCTGGAGCTGACCAGGGATATCGCCCAGAGGTTTAACGGGGTCTACGGTGACGTCTTCACCATCCCCGAGCCCTACGTGGGCAAGGTGGGAGCGAAGATAAACAGCCTCCAGTCCCCGGACAAGAAGATGTCCAAGTCTGACGAGAATCCCAATGCCAGCATCTATCTCATGGACGATCCTGATACCATAGTCAGGAAGTTTAAGAGGGCGGTGACGGACTCCGAGGCCTGCATCTGCTATCGGGACGAACAGCCCGGCGTCAAAAACCTGATAAATATCTACAGCGCCTGCACCGGAAAAACTCCCGAGGAGACGGTGGCGGAGTTCTCAGGGAAGGGCTACGGCGAGTTAAAGACCGCTGTCTCCGAGGCGGTTATCGCAGTGCTTAAGCCTCTCCAGGATGAGGTGGCAAGACTGTCAAAGGACAAGGCATACATTGACTCCATCATAAAGGAAAATGATGAGAAGGCCGCATACTTTGCAAATAAGACTTTGAGGAAGGTGCAGAAGAAAGTGGGCTTTCCCGAAAAAATAAGGTGATACGGAAAGGATGAGCTATGAAAAAAGATTTGGCCCTGGGAGTGGATTTGGGCTGGGCAAGCCAGTTGGAGGATGAAGGATATATCTGGGTGGATGATGACGGTGATCAGGTGGATCCCATCAGAGCCTGTAAGGACATGGGTGCCAATGCGGTGCGCCTGAGAGTGTTTGTAAATCCTCCAAAAGAGGCCTGCTGGATGAAGCATGAGAATGAGAGGGTGATGCTGGGATACTGCGATATCGACAGTGTCGTCGCCATGGCGAAGCGGGTTAAGGCCCTGGATATGGATATCATGCTGGATGTCCACTACAGCGACCATTTCTCTGATCCCATTGTACAGGACATACCCGAGGCCTGGAAGGATGACGACGAGGATACCCTTACAGAAAAGGTCTATGGCTTCACCAAAGAGATCATGCTGGCCTTTAAGGAGAACGGCCTGTTCCCCCGCTGGACCCAGGTAGGCAATGAGATAAACAATGGCATCATGTGGCCAGCCGGTGCCTTAAAGGAGAACCCGGAGGCCCTGGTCCGCTTTTTAAACGCCGGCTATGATGCCGTAAAGGAAATCTTCCCGGACTCACTGGTCATCACGCATATGGCAATGATAAATAATGAGGACTGGTGCGTACCTTTCCTGGATAATTTCTTCGCGGGGGGAGGAAAGACCGATATCATAGGATTCTCATACTATCCCTATTGGGCAGGAATAAAAAGTGACGAGGCGGGTCTGTCCGGATGGCTTAATATGTATGAGAAAAAGTATGGCTTTCCGGTAATGATAGTTGAAGTGGGGGCCGAGGATGAGAAGGAAGACGTGGGTTATGAGACTGTCACTCACTGCATAAATGCCATACTTTCCGTCCCCGGGGATCGCGGTTTGGGAGTCTTCTACTGGGAGCCGGATGCACATCGCAGCGCAGTACCGGATCACTACCCTTTAGGCGCAGCCGTACCCGCGGGAGAGAAGAGGCTCAGATTTACCAGGGCACTCACAGCGTATAAGTGATGGATCCTCCCAAAATGCTTCGCATTCCCGCTTACGGTGTGAAAAGTAACTCGCTTATCGCTCAAATTAATAAAATGTTTAGTGCAATTTTAAAAAAAGTGTGTTATAGTATCTGTGCCTGAGATATCTGCGGATATCCGTTCACCCCTTTACTTTTAAATGTACAGTGTAGTTACCACCGCCATCCACCGGGGACTTTTGGCTATCCCTGTCCGCGTGGAGGCTGATATATCTGAAGGTCTGCCGGGATTCGAGATGGTAGGCTTCTTATCTTCTGAGGTAAAGGAGGCCAGGGAGAGAGTGCGCACTGCTCTCAAGAATTCCGGCTATCCCGTCCCCGCAAAACGCATAACGATCAATCTTACACCGGCAAATATCAGAAAGTCAGGTACGGCTTTCGACCTGCCTGTGGCTGCCTCAGTGCTGGCTGCCACGGGGATTATTGATGTGGAACTTATGTCCCGGTACCTTATCCTGGGCGAGGTCAGCCTGAATGGTGACCTGCTGCCTGTTGGAGGAGTTCTCTCTGCATCCATCATGGCGAGAGAGCGGGGATATGAAGGCATCATCGTGCCTGAGGATAATGCCAGAGAAGCTGCTATTATCGGAGATATCCGCGTCATTTCCATAAAGGACATGGCAGATTTTATAGGGCAGGCGGAATTCGGCTTTCCTGATGAATATATAGAAGAGGTCACGGAAGATATCTGGAAGACCAGATATCAGGTGGATTTCTCTGAGATACACGGACAGAAATTATTGAGAAGAGCCTGTGAAATCTCAGTCAGCGGAATGCATAATCTCTTAATGATCGGTCCTCCCGGTTCCGGAAAGACCATGGCCGCCAGGCGTATTCCCACCATACTCCCGGAGCTGACAAGAGAAGAGAAGATAGAACTCTCTGAGATCTACAGCGCAGGGCGTCTTTTAGACGATGAATGGATCATCAAAAATGAGAGACCCTTCCGCTGTCCCCATCACACCTCCACACCTATAGCCATAGCCGGAGGCGGCATTTATCCCCGGCCCGGAGAGATCAGCCTGGCTCACAACGGCGTCCTTTTCCTGGATGAGCTGCCGGAATTCTCCCCGAGGACTCTGGAAGTCCTGAGGGAGCCTCTTGAGGAGAAGCAGATCCATCTGTCACGTATGGGAGGAAATATCACCTATCCTGCGGATTTTATCCTGGTGGCATCCATGAATCCCTGTCCATGCGGCTATTATCCAGACAGGAATCGCTGCAGCTGTTCGCCCATAGCCATACAGCGCTATGTGAACAGGATCTCCCAGGCGCTCTTAGACCGCATAGACCTCTGCGTGGAGACGCACGAGATCAGCTATGACGATATGCAGAAAAAGGGCGGGGTTGAATCCTCAGCTGATATCAGGAGACGCGTGGAGCATGTCCATGCCATCCAGCGGGAGAGATACAGGGACAGGCCTTATCGATTTAATTCCCAGATCCCCGGAGGGGATATGGACGAGTTCTGTGCTCTGGACGTGGAGTGCCGGGACTATATGAAGGACAAATTTGAGGAGTATTCCCTCAGCGCCCGCACCTATAACCAGATAATAAAAATCGCACGTACCATAGCCGACATGGAGGACTCACAGAGTATTTTGCGTATGCACCTGGAAGAAGCATTTGCCTTCAGGAGCCCCAATAAAAAGTATTGGAGGGCTGCGCATGCAATATGAATACTGGCTGGCAGCACTCTATCAGCTGCCCGATGAGAAGAAGCGCCTTGCCCGCACTGCTGCCGGCAGCGCAAAAGAACTCTATGAAATGTCCGGGGAAAGCCTTAAAGCCATGCACATTTTCGAGCCGGCGGAGATTTCCATACTCACTGAAAGTAAAAGAATGCAGGATATTTCCTATGTATGGGATGATTTTCTTAAGAAGAAGATAAGCTTTGTCCCGTATTTTTCCGAAGAGTATCCTGAGAATCTCTTAAATATCTACGATCCCCCCTATGCTCTCTATGTGAAAGGACGACTGCCGGATCCGGAGAAGAAAAGCGTAGCCATAGTGGGTGCCAGGGCATGCTCTGAGTACGGCAGAAGCATAGCGAAGATGTTGGGGAAAGTACTGTCCCTGCATAATGTACAGGTGATCAGCGGTATGGCCATGGGAGTGGATTCCGCCTCCCACGCCGGGGCGCTTTCGGTGGGAGGGGATACTTTTGCCATTTTAGGGGGGGGCTGTGACCTTTGCTATCCCAAATCCTCACATAATATT
>JAJPYU010000179.1 GCA_021204765.1 Clostridiales bacterium | reverse complement strand
GCATGATTTGCTCCCGCAAGGATGATTTCAATGCTCTGTATCAGAAGATTATCGACGCATATTATAATTATGCAAATTTACGTGTGCCGTATGACCCCTGCGTTATTTCCCGGTCTGCGCAGGGTACTCTGCCTCCGCTGTGGCAAGAACAGGTAAATTGCCTCACAGCATCATGCTCCCGGAGATATCAATTATTATAACTCAAGAAACTCAAAAAGATTCTGTGCTACATTACATATGATCTGTTCCTTAATCTCATGTCTGGTCAGGCCGGCTGTGTCCACAGTGATTCCGCCGGAATAAATCTTATCTTTCGTGCGGATGCACACAAACACTTCCCCCGGCGTGCTGTCCTCATTCTCAGGATCCACATTAGCCGTCGTGCCGGTGATGCCGACGCCGATGTCCGCGCCAAAGTAAACCCGGCAGGCTCTCGCCATGGCCTCGGCAGTCTCGATAGAGTACACCCCATACTTGTCAATAGTCGTCTGAGGCACCCCGCATTTTACCTTCATCTCATTGGAATACGTCACAAATGATCCCTTAAAAACCGCGCTGGCCCCTTCCGTGTCCGTGATCGCGGAGGCGAAAAGCCCCGAGGTGCAGCTCTCCATACAGGAAATCGAAATCCCGGCCTCTATGAGGTGACTCATGACTGCCCCCATGATCTCCTGCGATATCCCTGCGAAATTAATCTCTTCCATAGTCTTCGCTCCTTCACGTGTTTATATACGTAAAATCCAATAAGCCTCTAAGAGAGTCTTAGCGGCATCTGTGTTAGATAAACTTGTTTTCACGAATCATTCAGCTGATTTGTGAAAACCACTAGATTATCTTACACAGATGCCTCATAGCCTTACCTTATAATACTCCCAATTATCCCATAGGATATAATGGTCATGATCACCGCGGCCATGGCGATCCCACACAGTTCGGCCTTGATCGCAGTCTTAAAATCCATCCCGATCAGAGCCGCCACCAGCGACCCGGTCCATGCCCCGGTGACCGGCAGGGGGATACCCACAAATATCAGCAGACCCCAGAAGCCATACTTCTCTATGGAATCTTTCCTGTTCATGGCATGCCGCTCCAGAGCTTCAATAAGCGGCCTGAAAATCCTCGTCTTCTTAAGCCAGGCGAATATCCTCTTAATGAAAAGCAGTATGAAAGGGATAGGGACAAAATTTCCCACTGCGGCTATCACTATCCCTTTCCACATAGTGACGTCCAGCAGACTCGCCGCAAGTATGCCGCCGCGCAGCTCCAATATGGGGAACAGGGATATAATAAAGACCAGCCACTCGCGGGAAATATGCTGCCCCAAACCACTGTTTACGAAAGTATTAACTAAGCTATCCATTTACCACTAATTCTTTCTGTCTTTTCTCAAAGGGATTTCAGTATCTCTGCTGCCTTGTCCAGGTGAATGTTATCCGCCTTTTCGAACAGCCCTGCGTCGGCCAGCTCTGCGTAAGCGGGATCCAGCGGCATACGTCCCAGCACCTCCAGGTCCATGGAACCTGCGATCTCCTCAATATGACTCTCCCCGAAAACAGGAATCTCCCTGCCGCATTCAGGGCAGACCAGATAGCTGTAATTCTCCACTATGCCCAGGACCGGTATATCCATGATGGCCGCCATATTGTAGGCCTTTGTCACTATCATCCGCACCAGATCCTGGGGAGAAGTCACGATGATCACGCCATCCACCGGCAGTGACTGGAATACGGTGAGAGGCACGTCTCCTGTTCCCGGAGGCATGTCCACAAAGAGATAATCCAAATCTCCCCAGACCACGTCAGTCCAGAACTGCTTCACTGTTCCGGCGATAACCGGGCCTCTCCAGACCACCGGAGCCTCCTCGTCGTCCATCAGGAGATTCACTGACATTACTTTGATACCGCCTTCGGTCTCTATAGGATAAATCCCCAGGTCATCACCCACAGCCGGACCGTGCAGCCCAAACATTTTAGGGATCGAGGGGCCTGTGATGTCGGCATCCAGTATTCCTACCGAGTAGTCTTTCTTTCTCATGGCGCAGGCCAGGCTCGCCGCTACGAAGGATTTACCCACACCGCCTTTTCCGCTGACCACACCTATCACCTTTTTCACAGATGAATACTCATTAAGCTTCTCCAGAAAGCTGGCCGGACCCTCCCCGCCACAGCCTCCGTTCTCCTGAGCTGAACAATTGCCGGCTGCTGCGCAGCCGTCACATGCACTTGCCATATGCAGGACCTCCTTTTCAAAAATACTGTAGATTATTTTGTGAGGCCACCTCAATGGCCTTCCTTTGTTATATTTCAGACGTCAGCAGATGACGCCTGAAATGCAGCTTTCTTTTCACTCTACTGTGACAGATTTAGCGAGATTTCTCGGCTTATCGACGTCCAGCCCCCTGGCAACGCTAATGTAGTATCCCATGAGCTGCAGCGGTATCACAGCCAGGCTCGCCATAAAATGCGGATCTGTCTTCGGAATATACACCGTGAAGTCTGCTGTATCCTCGATAACGTAATGTCCATAACAGGTGAGTCCCATGAGATAGGCCCCCCTGGCCTTGCACTCCACCATGTTGCTGACCGTCTTCTCATACAATCCGTCCTGGGTGAGTACTCCGATGACCAGCATACCGTCCTCAATGAGGCTGATGGTTCCATGCTTCAACTCTCCCGCCGCATAGGCCTCGGAGTGAATGTATGAGATTTCCTTCATTTTCAGGCTGCCCTCCAGGCAGATGGCATAGTCCAGTCCCCTCCCCACAAAGAATACATCCTTTGCGTGGGCATACTTGGCTGAAAACCACTGAAGCCGCTCCTTCTCGGATAAAATGCGCTCAATCTTCCCGGGGAGTGTCTCCATCTCGGCCAGCATTGCGGCATAATTCTCATCATCCAAAGTGCTGCGTACCCGGCCGAACTCCATGGCCAGCAAATATGACGCAATGAGCTGGCAGCTGTATGCCTTGGTGGTCGCCACCGCAATCTCCGGCCCGGCAAGGGTGAGGAAAACATAATCCGCCTCCCGGGCTATGGACGAGCCAACCACATTTACTATAGCCAGAGTCTTCATGCCCCGGGTCTTCGCCTCCCGCAGTGCCGCCAGAGAATCCGCCGTCTCACCGGACTGGGAAATAATAATGACCAGCCCATCCGGGCTCATGGGCAGGCAGCGATACCGGAATTCTGAGGACAGCTCTACTCTCACAGGGATCCGGACCAGGTCCTCGAATACGTACTGCGCCGCCATTCCCACATGCCAGGCTGATCCGCAGGCCACTATGTAAATCTGGGAAAACTTTTGGATCTCCTCAGTGGAAAGGCCGATGCCGGACAGATCGATCTTTCCATCCTTTACCACTGAATGAATGGTGTCAGTGACAGCTTTGGGCTGCTCATGGATTTCCTTCATCATGAAGTGCTCATAACCGTTCTTCTCCGCAGCCGAGGCATCCCAGTCAACGGTGGAAACCTCTTTCTCAACCTCGTCACCATCGATATTATATACACTGAAGCCCTCGGGAGTAAGCCTTGCCATCTCCAGATTGTCAATATAGCAAACTTCCCTTGTATGGTTTAAAATAGCAGAAACATCTGAGGCAACAAAGTTCTCGCCTTCACCAAGGCCTATAACAATAGGGCTGTCTTTCCTTGCCACCCAGATCTCACCGGGATGATCATCGAACATCACTGCCAGGGCGTAGGAGCCGCGGACACGAACCATAGTCTTTGCCAGTGCATCAATGGGTCCGATATTATATTTGTGGTAATAATAGTCCACTGTCTTGATGAGGACCTCGGTGTCAGTCTCAGAGTAAAATGAGTAGCCCTTTCTGATCATCTTATCCCGAAGCTCCTGGAAATTCTCAATTATCCCATTGTGGACACCCACTATGCAGGGCTTATCGCTTATACTCGCCTCGCTGCTGTGGGGATGGGCGTTGGCCTCAGAGGGCTGGCCGTGGGTGGCCCAGCGTGTATGGCCAATGCCGACTCTCCCGGGCATACTTCTGCCGCCGTCAGTTTTCTCATCAAGGTTCTTAAGACGACCCTTAGCCTTGACAATACGGGTCCTGCCCTCATCATCCCTCACCGCCAGACCGGCAGAATCATAGCCTCTGTACTCCAGCCTGACAAGACCGTCCAGCAAAATGGGTGCCGCCTGCTTATTCCCTATGTATCCGACTATTCCGCACATAGATCATCCTTCCTCAAAACTCCCGGGCACGGCGTTTGCCTAACCCGGGCGCTATGCTAAAACATACATGCTCACTTCGTGAGCACCACCATTTATAAAAGTCGATTGCTCCGCTCTTCGAGCTCTCGCAATCGCCGCCCGCATAGCTCTGCATACACTCACACTAAGCTCGCTTACGCTTGCTAAGTGTTCGTA
>JAJPYU010000251.1 GCA_021204765.1 Clostridiales bacterium | reverse complement strand
GTCATCAATGATTCTCTAAAGTATTGAACAAAGCCCCGGATCCTGTATAAAGCGGGAACCGGGGCTTATTTTTTCGTCCCTAAGCGTCAAAAAATTACAATTTTAAAGATGAAGATTTGAACCATATATGCAGGATCAACTATATCCGGCAGATTTTTTGCCTGACACACAATCCGTATTTCTTTAAAGAGATTACGTACAATAGGATTGCGGATTATGAATGCGTGTCCCTTTTTGAGCTGAGAAAGAAAGCTGGCAAATATTAATGAGCACTTCGTTGGTAAAAAATGATGCCGATAATCAGTATGTGCGGCAGCTTGATCCGGATGCCATGGTCCACATCTGAGACGATGGAGATATCCTCAGGGAGAGAGTGGGAAGATGAAAGAGGATTGGCCTATACATATTCCACAAAAATTCAGGGTGTGGCGTTGTAGAAAACGTCGAAAATTGTAACAAACGAATCAATGGTGGTGACAGTGCCGGGGTTTTGTGCTATTTTATTTTCAAGCACAAAATTCTATATATGGTAGGCCGTCAGGCATTGGCGGCATTGCTTTCTGGTGTTTCTCAGTCATTCTTAACTTCATCGCTTTTAGGATTTTCAATGCTTATGTATCACAATAGCAGGGAGGATCCTAAAGGAGATGGATACCTACCGAACTAACGCAAGGAGGTTGTAATATGAAAAGCAGTAACGATTTAAGACAAACTTTATTGAACATAGATCACAGAGGATATCCCGCATATAAATCTCTGCGGGGTGAGTATGATTTCGGGGATTTCCTGCTCTCTATTGACCATGTGCAGGGGGATCCTTTTGCTTCACCCTCAAATCTGAGCGTGAGAGTGCCTATGGGGAAAGCCGGTTTTCCCAAAGAATACCTGCGGGAGGAGTATACCTGCGCAGCGCTGGAGGACGGGCTTTTGAGAAAATTCTCAGAAGAGATCGGGCGATACAGCTTCAAGGCAAAGGGATCCGGAAAGAGCGGACTTATCGGCACGAGCCGACCGGGGCAGGAGATTCTGAGGCGGTCGGCACTGGAAGTGACGGAGGAAGCAGTGACGGCACGGTTTGAGGTTGGATTCCCTGCCAACGGGCGAACCATAAATGCCAGGGAACTGGAGAAAGTGCTGTTTGAATTTTTGCCGGCAGCGGTGGTGAAATGCCTGTATTACCGGAACTGGGATAAAAAGGTTTTAGAGAGGAATTATGAGCTTGCGGTGGACCAGCATTACATCCGCCGTGAACTGCCGAAGAGAAAGCTTGTGGCTTTTCTGGCAGAGGGGAGCGTCCTGCCCAGGATGAGCGGCGTCTCCAGCAGGCCGATGCAGGGTGCAGTGCCTTTATCTGTTCCTGATTCCCTGCGGGTGGAGATGAACCTGCCCTGTCACGGGAAGATAAGCGGCATGGGCATCCCTGAGGGTGTGACGCTGATCATCGGAGGCGGTTATCATGGGAAATCTACTCTTTTGCAGGCGCTGGAGCAGGGCGTGTATAACCACCATGCCGGTGACGGCCGGGAATATGTCATCACTGAGGATACAGCCCTAAAGCTTCGGGCGGAGGACGGGCGTTCCGTCCAGAATCTGGATCTGTCCCTGTTTATCCACGATCTGCCTAATGGGAAGGATACGAAGAGGTTTTCCACGGCGGATGCCAGCGGAAGCACATCCCAGGCGGCGGCTGTAATGGAAGGCATCGAGGCGGGAAGCCACACTTTTCTCATAGATGAGGATACCTCCGCTACTAATTTTCTGGTGCGGGATGAGTTTATGCAGAAGATTGTCCGGTCAGACAAGGAGCCCATCACCCCGTTTTGCGCCAGAGTGAGAGATCTGTATGAGAAGGCCGGTATCTCCACGGTGCTGGTGGCCGGAAGCAGCGGAGCGTTTTTCCACGTGGCGGACACAGTGATCCAGATGGATTCCTACCGCCCCCTTGATGTAAAGGAGAAAGTGGGACGGTTGCTGCCGGAATATCCCCTGCCGGCATTTGACACAGGTGACTTTGTGCTGCCCGGCGCAGGCAGACTATTCTGGGGGATCAGATCAGGGAGTACACATGGAGACCGTATCAAAACAAAGGTAAACTCCACGGACAGTTTTTCCATCAATAGGGAAACCGTGGATCTGCGCTATGTGGAACAGCTGGTGGACAGGGAACAGATGGCAGCCCTTGCCGGGATGATGAAATATGTGGTGAAAAATGCTTCGGGACCGGTCACCGTGAGCCGGCTGGCGGAGATGCTGGAACGGTTGCTGAAACAAAAAGGGCTGGACGCATTCATGGAGGGTTATTCCTACTGTGGCCTGGCTGTTCCCAGAACCCAGGAGATTTATGCGATGATCAACCGATACAGAAAGTGAAGGGAGCATTGTTACTTTTCAGGCCCGCACCAGGCACTCCGCTGCCGGTGCGGGAAGAACGAGTAAATTGTGCCATCTGAACAGCCCAAATTGCGGGACTTGCATTTTTCCCTGAACCTGTTATAATTATTCAAAGTATATTCTAAAGCTCAGAGCCATTTAGAGCAGGATATTAGTCCATTTATGCAAAGGTGAACATTATGAAACTGAGTAAGATAATTATATGTTTTACTCTCATCGGGTGTATTGTCGCTGCCGCTCCCATAGAGGCACTGGCTGCATCTTCATCTGAGATAGAGCAGGAGATAGCAGGTTATACCAGCGATCTGGACGCCTCGAGGGAGAGAAGCGAGGAGCTTGAGACCGAGATTTCCGCAAAACAGGAGGAGGTCGGTGCCCTGTACTCAGAGGTCGAGTCGCTGAATCTGGAAAAACAGACCTATTATGAGGGGATGAAGCAGCGCATTATTTATTTTTATGAGGAGAGGCAGGGCAACACGCTGATCTCCACGCTGATGGGTGCCGGGAGTTTTTCGGATTTTATCTCTGCAGTGGAGTTCCAACAGTCCATTTACGATTATGATACTGATCAGATGGATGAGTACCAGGCCCTGATCGATGAATTGGCTGAGAAGCAGGCGGCTCTTGATGCCGATCTGGAGGATCTGGGAGATATGGTGGAGGAGCAGAATGTCCTTCAGGCCACCCTGGAGGCCACCATTTCCGATAAAGAGGAGGAGCTCTCCGAGGCAAAGGCCCGTGAGGCGGCAGAGGCAGCTGCGGCCGCAGCGGCGGCAGAAGAAGCGAAAAAGAGGGCTGAGCAGGATGCGGTGCAGTATGCTATGGCATCTGTTTCATCGTCTTCGAGTTCATCATCCTCTGTTTCATCGTCTTCGAGCTCATCATCTTCTGTTTCATCGTCTTCGGGTTCATCTTCCTCGGGCTCATCGTCCTCGGGTTCATCTTCCTCACAGGGCAGCTCATCATCAGGATCGTCGTCATCTTCGAGCCAGAGCAGCAGCGGCGGGGTGCTGACGAAAGAAAAGGGAGTCGTGTATTACAATGGCCACAGGGAGACTTACTATTCCCAGAATGTTCTCCCCGGCGGCGGACTGAATATCCCCGGACGCCATGTGGCAGAGGACGGCACCATCCGGGATGAAGACGGATATATCTGCGTGGCCAGCAGCGATTACCCCTTGGGCACGGTGGTAGAGACTTCACTGGGGACCGGTAAGGTCTATGACACCGGCTGCGCCAGCGGCACTATCGATATTTACACAAACTGGTAAAAGGGAAATACGTTCGGGCATTACATTGTGATGATGGGATTTTCATATGATCCCGAATCCGAGAATGCCGGCTCCGATGCCGATCACGGCTCCGGCTATGACATCTCTGGGGAAGTGGACACCTGCTATGACGCGGACGACGGCCAGAAAAATACCTGCCGCCATCATGACGATGGCTGCGGCCAGGCAAAAATAAGCCATGGTCATGGCCAGGATGAAGACAGAGAAGACATGGCGGCTGGGAAAGGAGCAGCCGTGGCCTTTTCTGTCGATAAGAGGTTCTATATCCCAGAGCTCCGCAGGGCGCTTTGCATTCACTAACCTGCGGAAGATGCTGACAGCGATAAAAGAGATGAGCGGCACCAGGATCACCCGGAGAAGACGGGTGTCACCCATTACTATTAAGGCGATGATAAGGAGGATGTATACCACATAGAAGGCCGCGGTGATCACACGATTGGCCGCGACAAGGCATTTCCTTTTCTTTTCGTTCTCCCTGAAAGGACGCGAGAGCTTTTCATAATTTTCCCTGGTCATAAAGTCTCCTGTTTGAAAGATGATACCACGGATTGCTCCGCTCTTCGAGCTCCCTGGTATCATAACAAGTGAAAGGCTGCTGCCTCCATAAAGGAAACAGCAGCCATCTCGTCTCATCCATTGTAAATACTATCAGTCAGCTTCGATAGCACCTACCGGGCATCCGTCTGCGCAGGAACCGCAGCTGATGCACTCAT
>JAJPYU010000116.1 GCA_021204765.1 Clostridiales bacterium | reverse complement strand
GGTAACCGTTGAATGCCTCCCAGAGGGCATCATTTACCATCGTGTCTACCAGAGTGCCGTTATTCATACGATATCCGAAACGAGCCTTGGGAAGTGCGTAGGGAGCCATGGACATGCTCTCCATGCCGCCTGCCACCACGATGTCAGCCTGTCCGGCCATGATCATGTTCGCAGCCTCGTTGACGCATTTCAGACCGGAGCCGCAGACTACGTTCAGTGTGAATGCGGGTACTGTGTCGGGTACGCCGGCCTTGATTGAAGCCTGACGCGCGACGTTCTGTCCCAGACCAGCCTGGATAACGCAGCCCATCATGACCTCGTCTACCTGATCAGCGCTGATGCCTGCTCTGTTAATAGCCTCTTTGATGACGATGGAGCCCAGCTCGACCGCCGGAGTGTTTCCCAGTGCACCGCCCATCTTTCCGATAGGGGTGCGGCAGCCACTTGCAATAACAACTTTCTTTGCCATTTTTCTCTCTCCTTTGACTATTTGAAATATTGTGAGGAGCCGTCCGGATCCGAATGACCCCAGATGTCATCATTCTATCACCATAAAACTGGTTTTGCAATGACCCGATATGTGATTTTTCTGTAAAATTTTACACAGAGCGTCACTGTTCACACGGTAGCAAAGTACAATTATATGGATGCTACAAGCTTGCTTGAAAGCACACATATAAATGTACTGGCTACCTGTGCAACAGGTGGCCTCCACACAAATGAGTAATCGTAGCATCGTAAGATGCGGGGAAGTCGTCGAAGACGACGGATTACGAATTGGCGTGGAGGCTACCGTGTGAACAGATCAAGTATATTTTGCACCCGCTGCATATATATCCCGACATGGTAGCCGTCCATGAGGGCGTGGTGCACCTGCACGGAGAATGGCATCATGAGCCGTCCACGCTCGTTCTCCTCATATTTCCCCCAGGAGAGGCGAGGGATATTGTCTGTACGGGCATCCTCGATAGTCCGCACGAAATGGGTGTACTTCACCCAGGGAATGCAGGTGATGTAGAGTATCTCCTTTGAAGACTCGGCGCTTATCTTCCCGCGAATCTGTCTGCCCTGCTCGGCCTCGCGCATCTTCTCCATATTCACCCGGCAGAAATCCACAATATCCTCCCGGTACTCGCCATGCACTACCAGGAAGCGCTCCTGCCCCTTCGCCAGATGGACGAAGGAGGGATCCAGTTTCTCGCAGAGATAAGGCTCCCCCTCCACCAGACGGTAGCGGAAATTCTCAATGGTAAGAGCCGCCTTTATGGCCGTGTGCATCATAGCGCAGTAAAATGAGAGGCCATTCTCCTTCGCGAAGCGATAAAGCCCCGTCACATCCAGCTCCACTCCCAGATTAATATAGGGGAAGACATAGGTGGAATACTTCTCCACCAGGTCCGCCCGGGTCCAGTTTTCATCAGATATACGCTGCATAGGTACTCCTTTCACACTATTCGCAGAAGCTATTACTCCGTCTCTGTATAGTCACAAATTACCCAATATCCATCTCGATTACTGCCAACACGTTCTATCATTCCCAAATCCCTCAACTTTGTTGTTCCCCTCTGAATAGTTTTCCTGCTAACGCAAAGTACCTCTGACATTTTTTGTGTTGTCTGAGCTATCCCTTCCTCTAAAAGATTTAAAATCCTCATCTCTATTGACCCCTCTTTTATGACATTATTGGGGACATTGGGGACATTTTCGGGGACATTGGGGACATTATTGGGGACATTGGGCTCATTTTTGGGTTCACTGAACCCATTTCCGGCCTCACTGTTCCCATTTTTAATCCCACTTTCCGGATTTCCCAACCCATAATCAAATGAATACGCATCATCCAATGGCACGATGATTCTGAACACATCGCCCTCTCTGAATTCCGGATCCTTCCCGGAATAATACTTGCTGTACTTAAACAGCCTGGTCGTCCCGGAACCAAGGTTATCCGCCAGTCCTATATTCCTGAAAAACGCCGCAATTATAGGATTCTTGGGATTCGGCTCCAGATTTTCCGGAGTAATAAAGCCATCATTAACAGCCCTGTTCGCATTTTCCGTATACATGCGATCATTCCCAATGACAAATTTCGCCATATATGAGCTGGTAAACTCCCTGTGCATCAGTGTGTTGCTGATCATTTCCCTGGCAAGAATATTTCTCAGGCTTACCCTGGCTTCGTCTTCCAGGAAAAACTTATCCGGCAAATGCTTCCTCGCAAAGTCCATAAGCTGGTCAAAACTCTCAATCAGATTTGTCTGGATAATCTCACGGTCATCATAACGGTCTACGTTCACCTTGCGCAAAAGCGCATCCGTCAGATAAGCAGGGCAAACGTCCCTGATGACATCGTCTTTTCCGAGAAGCATGACGGCTGCCAGATTAAATCCTTTTTCACCGGTCGCCCTGTCAGTTCCGATCAGCCCGGCACTCCTGAGCAGCTCATCATCGCTCATATCCTTCCATACATGGCTGCCACCGGCATGATTTACCGCCATCTGCCGCAGCCTCGGAAGCATATCCAGCCTTAGATCTGTCATGTCCACGTACTTATATATTTTCCGCTCCGTAAAAATATCCTGCTTCCGGATGTACATCTGTGCTATCGCTGATGTAGACGTAACCCTGACATCCGCATCATCCACCCGATCATAAATAACCTTTTTAAAGCTGTGCACTTCCGCACTGGGAGGCACATGGACGTGAATGATCGTATGCCCCTCCTCATCAGTCATAATCTTAGGATCCAGATAAACTGTCGGAGAAAACATTTCAGGATTGCTGATGACCTTAATAAAGTTCTTCACCATATCAGGTGCCGCCTTCCCAGGCACACCGGCAACCGTCCCATCATCCAGTACCCCGAGGAATAAATCTCCACCGAAGCGATTCAAAAAAGCGCACACGCTCTCATAGGTATCTGTCTCAATACCATTCCCGCAGCGCTTAAACTCGATCACCACCGTCTCACCTATCTCAATTACTGAAAGAAATGTCTTAATATCCATTCCGGCTCTCCTTCACCCTCTATAACTGTCACTGCCCTCTTGTCAATTAAATTATACAGCATTTTCACGGATTTTGCATTGATCGTTTAAGGATGCCCAATAAATATAACTGCCACTCTTTCGCTACCCAATTCGGGTTTTTCCTGTAAGGCTTTTTTAATTCCATCCACAATATTATGCCCGTTTATCGGAAAAATTTTTTCCTCTCCGCTCAGGCTCAGCAATCCCATATCATAAATATCTTCTCCATCTTCCCCTTCAATACGCAGTTCGTTCCACATGGGATTTCCATCATATACTGCTAATATCAAAGCATTTAGAAATCGGTCATCATGCTCTACTAAATATTTAGCCAGATCTTTATAATCTCGCACATATTCTTGAGGAAACATATCGCTAAATGCTAATAAAGAATGTTTTTCACAATCTGCCGAGCTGATAAGTCCATTAATATCATCAAATGAGAGTGTCGACAAATAATACACCCATGTCCCCATTTGCGATCTTATAGCAGGGATTTTCATTTCTCTCACCTCTCCTCCTGTAATTACCTATTGCGTACCTTATAAATAGCAGTTAAACATATTGTCAATAGAAATATACCATGTCTTTTATGTTTTTGCATTGGACTGTTAGTCCAAAATCTCCGGAGTCTCACCTAATCCGTATACCTCCTCCGATAATACTCCATTGTCCGGTACTCCAGGATATCCTTCATATGTGCCCCGAATGCCGGATTCTGTATGCACTCCCCCACTTCGTCACGGATGGCAAGGGCATAGCCTTCCTTATCTATAAAGAAGCCTTTGCCGGACTCCTTGAGGAATCTGACAGGCATGGTCTTTGCCTTGCTCAGATGCTGCCTGTCCGTCATGCCCTGATACTCTTCATAAGAGGTAATCTGGGGAAAATCTTTCCAGTTGGTGCCGGTATCAAAGAATTCCTTCCAGGCATCAAGCACCTCATCCTCTGTGACTGCCATGCGGATATCCCCATGATTATAGAAGCTGTACAGTATTGGCATCTTGTACACCTTCTGCATATCCGTAGTCTCTATCACAGACAGAAATTCCTTTCCTATTCCATCGCAGAGGCTTTCCTCATCCGCAGTCAGTTCCTTCATTTCCTGGAGATAGGCCAGATACCGCCGGAAAGGATTATCTTTAGGATGGCTGATACAGCACTCATAAATCTCATCGTCCATGTAAGTAAACAATTCCATCCTGGTAGGCACGTGCCCTCCCAAAAGTTCCCTGACATTATAATACTCATGATTGATGCGCTCCTTAACCGTCCGGCTCCTCTTCGCCATCTCCTTAAACAAGTCAATGAGGCGCATGTCGAAATCCACTATGCAGTCATCCGGATACTCTATTTCCCCGGTTCCTGCCCTCC
>JAJPYU010000132.1 GCA_021204765.1 Clostridiales bacterium | reverse complement strand
CCTCATCCACATATGCTGTTAATTCTTTCCATGTACGGACACGGAGCGGATCATCCCACTCCGGAAATTCTTTTAATTCCATCTGCCACCTCAATTCTCATAAGTCCGTTTACGCTGACAAGATGATTCTATCATGTTATGGTGAACAATTCACCAGAAAAATATAAAAAAAGCAACCGACATCCTCATCCAAAATTGAAGATATCGACTGCTTTTCTTAATTCGATGCCTGCTCCGGTCGTTTTATGAACGCTTGCGGAGAATCTCATTGTACTCAGCGTAACTGGGGTAAAGGCCCGCCCAGGCCATGGTAATGTACTCCACATTGTTTCTGTAGTATCTGCGGATACTGCCAAACAGGCCGCGCTTTTCTTCTGTATTCTTAACACTCATGTCTTTCACCTCCATGTGAATTGTGTGCCGCCGGGATGTACATCCCATAGCGGAGGGTTATGCAGCCGCCTTAAACGTTACATTTCAGATGCCAGCCAGCTGGCCTCTGAAATGCAACTGCATCCCCCGCATTTAAAGTCGCCTTCGGCGAGGCGGGCGCTGCTTTGACTAAATTTACTCGATCTTCCCGCGCCAGCAGCGTAGTGCTTGGCGCAGGAGCTAAAAGTACCTTTAGCCTTATCGGCTGCCTTGGTATACGGCCGCATCAACTTCCCTTGCGGCTGTGATCACATAATATACCCTTAAAGAGCTGTGCAACAGGCATGAATATGACCAGTTCTAAGGCGATATTGACATAAGGAAAAGAATCGTTCAATTTGCGTGTGAAAAGTAACCCTGGCAGAGCGCAATTTAAGATTTCGGTAGACCTTTACACCGAAACACTTTATAATATATTACTATAAAAGTGTTGCCGATAGACGGTTAGATAGGCAAGCTTGCTTGCATAGATAACCGGATATCAGGCAACCTGACCTGTATGAGCAAGTAGGGCGCTGGACGTCCGGGGGACGTCCGTTTAGCGCGGACCGAAGCGGAGCGTAGACCGATTAGCCCGGATTGCGAATACGGGCGGCGATTGCGGGAGCTCGAAGAGCGGAGCAATCGACTTTTATACCTTGGTGGTGCTCACGATGTGAGCATGTAAGTTTATCATGTAAAGGGGGATTTATCAATGAACAGTGAGTATGTATCTGCTGTCAACGCGGGATATTTCTATCTCATCGTGGCATGCGTGTTATTGTTTATCACAGTCATGTGCTGTGTCTTTCTTGTCAGAAGCTACCGGGCAGGCGTGGCGATAGGCATCGAGAAAAAGGTCCTCAAAAAGACCATCATTTCCAGTGCCACCTTCACCCTGCTCCCCAGCATAAGCATCCTGCTGGGAGTCATTGCCTTAAGCGGCACTCTGGGCGTTCCCTTCTCCTGGCTGCGCCTGTCTGTTATCGGCGCACTGCAATATGAGCTTAATGTAGCGGAGATAGCGGCCAGGGCGGTAGGCCTTACGGGTCTTAAGCTCTCGGAGATGAATATGTCCGCTTTCGTGACTGTCGCCATGGTCATGACTGTCTCTATCCTCGGTGGAGTCTTCTGCTGCATTTTCTTCCTCAAAAAATATCTCGGCAAAATACAGAAAACCCCCGCAAAGGAGGCCTCCGGCCCCTCCTTCGGCGACTACGCCGTCACCTGCATGTTTGTGGGCCTCTGCGGAGCGTACATCGGTTCATATGTCGGCACACTCACCAGCAGCGGAGATTATATGCCTCTTGCCGTTGCGGGTGTTGCTGCTGCTGTGATGGCGGTATTTGAGTATTTTACCAACAAAAAGGGGCTGGCTGTCCTTGATAATTTCAGTCTGGCAGCCAGCATGCTGGTCGCAATGATAGCGGCAGTTTTTTTGAATATGATATGATGATTGCGTAAGCGTAAAACTCGGAGCAATCCGTGGTATCATTTCTAATTTAACAATAAGGAGATATATGAAATGGATGATACAAAAAAACAGGAATACTTTGATCAGTTTAATAAAAGTCTGCATCTGATCGGGCGACTCACCCTGATCATCGGCGTCATTTTGCTGGTGAGCGTTCCCATTGTCATCGGATGGATAAACGGAGTCACCATAAGCGGCAGCGGCTTTCTCGCAGGATTCCTCAATGTCGCGATAATCTACATACCGGTGGCCGTAGTAGAATTCTTGGTCTACACTCCCATGCTGGGCGTAGGCGGAAGCTATCTGGCCTTTATAACCGGCAATGTCACAAACATGAAGATACCCTGTGCCATAAACGCCAGGGACATAGCGAAGACAAAGGTCGGCACACCGGAAAATGAGATCATTTCCACCATCAGCGTGGCCACCAGCGCCATAGTCACCATGCTGGTGCTGGTCCTGGGCGTGATCCTCATGATCCCCCTGCAGCCGGTGCTGCAGAACCCGGTCCTGGTTCCCGCATTCGACAATGTAGTGCCTGCACTCTTTGGCGCACTGGCTCTCAAGTATTTCGCAAAGAGCCCGAAGATCGCGGTGGTGCCGGTAGCGGCCATGATACTGCTGTGCGTGCTGGTTCCGGCGGCTATTTCCCAGACCAGCATACTAATCATACCTTCCGGCGCGCTGGCTCTGCTCATCGGATATCTGCTGTTTAAGAAAGGAAAGCTATGATATGGCGAAAATAATACTGCTGATAATCCTGCTGGCAATAATACTGCTGATCGTCATTGTTCTCCTGCGGGCGGCCATAATGAGGCCTACCCCGGCAAGGAATGCCGAGGTAAAGCTTGATACGGGTGAGAAAACCCAATATTACGGAAAACGGCTCGCCCGGATGGTCAGGAAGGAAACCGTTTCAAACCGTGATGATGAGGATAAGACAAAATTTTATGAATTCCAGGAGATCCTCACGGAGCTCTTTCCCAACGTACATGAGATCTGCGAGAAGCATGTGTTTGACGGAAGCCTGCTCTTTAAATGGAGCGGAAAGGGAGAGGCTGCACCTATCCTGCTCATGAGTCATCAGGATGTGGTGGAGGCCGCCGGGGAGTGGGAGCACGATCCCTTCAGTGGCGACATAGATGAACGGGGGCGCCTCTGGGGCCGTGGATCAGTAGACACAAAATGCAGCCTGTTCTGCATATTTTCCGCAGTCGAGGAACTGATAGAAGAAGGATATGTGCCGAACTGTGACGTGTATATTGCCAGCAGCTGCACGGAGGAGTTTGCCGGGGAGGGCGCTTCCATGACCGCCTCTTATCTTAAGGAGCAGGGCGTCAGGCTCGCCATGCTTATAGATGAAGGCGGTATGATCCTCAATGAGCCTGTGGGAGGCGTAAAAGGGACATACGCCATGATAGGCGTCCTGGAAAAGGGCCACGGCGACCTGAAATTTATCGCAAAAGGCAAAGGCGGCCATGCCAGCACCCCCGGCAGGAATACTCCCCTGGTACGCCTTGGCAAATTCATGGCAGCTGTGGAGAAAAAGCCCCCGTTTACGAGCAAATTCAATTCTACCGTTGAGGAAATGTTTAAGCGGCTTACTCCGAACATGACCTTTGGGATGAAACTGATCTTCGCAAATCTCTGGCTGTTTAAGCCCCTGCTCATAAAGCTTATGCCGGCCATCAGTCCCGCCGCCGCAGCCATGCTGCACACTACCATAGCGTTCACCACCGCAAAGGGATCTGACGGCTTAAACGTGCTTCCCCAGGAAGCCTGGGTCACCGGAAATCTTCGCTTCATACCCCATCAGCCCACTGACGAGAGCATCGCGATCATTTCCGAAATGGCGAAGAAATATGACCTGGATACCGAGGTGATCCACAAAGACTATCCCTGCCCTGTTGTAGATTACAGGGCAAAGCCTTTCTTAATGGTGGAGAAGGCTATCGGTGAGGTGTATCCCGGTATCGGAGTAGTTCCTTATGCCATGACAGGCTGTACGGATGCCAAATTTTACTCTGACATCTGTGAAAACTGCCTTCGTTTCGCTCCGCTCTACATAGATCAGCAACAGTACTCCAGCATACATGGCTTAAACGAAAATATTTATATCGGCACCCTGCCAATGGGGGTGGAGTTCTATAAGAAGATCATCAGGCAGCAATAAGGTAAAATTGAAGATATTTTCACCTGCTCATACTCTGTCCTTATTGTAAACAATATTCCCGCGTCCGCCATCTATCCTGTTCATATCGGGTCCCATAGCTTTTGCTATCAGGCCGCGGGTGCCGTTAAACTCCATCGGTATATCGTCAGTTTTTCCCGCCTTTATATCCTCACAGACCGCTATCACATCAGCTATGATATCCTTATGGCCGTTCCCGTCACCATGGGAGAGGCAGACAGTGTCATATTTCCCGGCAATCTTAGGCTCCAGCGCCTTAAGGCTCTTTTCATACTCCGAGACAGTAAGTGAATATGTGTCGTACATGAATGTAAGATAATTGCAGGCGTCGCCCAGCAGCACCGCCCTCTCCTCCGGTATCAGCATTACCATTGAGCCGTGAGTATGCCCCGGACAGGCATATACCTCAATATGCACTCCGCCCAGGTCAAAGCTCATCCCCTCTTTCAGGTCATGGAAGCTGTTCACATCCGCTGCGGGTATAAGGTCAGCCTCTGTGGCACCGACGCCCGGTTCACACAGCGAGAGGCTGTCACAACGGAACTGTCGGTCGCTGTGGGGCAGATAAATATAATCATCCTCGCGATTCATGTACACAGTGTCGAATTCCCCGGCACCCATGGCATGGTCTATATGGCCGTGGGTAAGGAGCACTATGACCGGCTTGTCCGTGAGCCGGTCCACGCAAGCCTTAAGGCTTCCTATTCCGCTTCCAGTATCCAGAAGCGCAGCCATCCTCTCTCCCTCGACCAGATACATAAGCTCTGTCGAGAATGCATAAATCCTGGTAATGTGATCTGTCAATCTCTCCGTTTTAAATTCCGGCATATCAATATCCCTCCTAAAAATTATTTAAAACTTCCTCCTCATCGTATTTAACCTGCCAATGCAATAATAACATATTACAACGTACAGTTCACCAGAAAAATAATAAAAAGCAGCCAATACCCTCATCAATCCCACAGACATCCACCCCGGGAGCCAGGTTCTGAGGCATAAAATTTAAGAACAAATGTTCGATTTCCTGTTTACAAAAAGCGGTTGCGGCGTTATAATGGGATTCCACTCTCCCACTGCGTTTGGAGAGCTGCCAGATGATCATGTGAGGGGAAATTTTCGTAAAGGAGATTTCCTATGGCATACCGGTTGAATGATAAGGTCTGGTTTGTGCGGTCAAAGCATATTGTCACTGAGGCTGAGATCATTGACATCGATGGGGAGTTCTATACGATAAGATTCCCCGGAAATATTGGATGGGCGGCCACAAAGCTCAGGCGCAGCCGCCTGTTTCCCACTGAACAGGAGGCGCAGGTCAGCGCAGGGATCCGGGAGGCTCCGAGAAAGTACCCCCGGTCACCGCATCTGATGTATTTTGACATATGAAGGCAAGACGCCCGCCCCGAACCGCCAGGGTTTTGAAAAATACTGATTACTGCAGGAATTGTTCGCAGGAAATATCCTGCCTAGTCACACTCCACCAGCAGGCCGCTGCGGTAAGCAGACAAAAGCTCCTCCAGCTCGTCTATCTTATCCCGTATGGCTTTCCCGGCGTCAGTGTCAGCCACGGTCTTTCTCTTCACCGCGTTCTGGTCCATTACTATGTGGGAGTGCATGCAGGTCTCGGAAAGCACCGTCTCCTCTAAGGATAGGAAAGGCTCGTGCTGGGCCAGTATGAGTCCGTAGGAATTGTAAATGAGAGTGTATCCTGCTATGCCCGTCTTGGGCTGGTAAGCCTTGGAGAATCCGCCGTCGATGACCAGGAGCTTGCCGCCGCACTTTATCGGGGACTCGCCTTTCTTTACTATCACGGGGACGTGGCCGTTTATGATATGGCCCTCCTTCGGATCCAGGCCGAATTCCACCAGGATCCTGTCCACTATCTCCTCATTCTCATAGAGGCGGTAGTAAGCATTCTTCGGTTCCTCGTGGGGCTTCTTATCGTCGATAAAATACCGCTCGAAAGTGGCCATCTTCTCCTTGCCGAATACCGGTGAATTCTTATTCTGCCAGATAAACCAGAGGATGTCCTCACCCTTTTTCTTCTCCACCGGGTCAAGGGCGTAATAGCCTGTCCTGGCGTAATGCTCCAGGACATCGTAGAGCGCTTTGCCACTGTATTTCCCGCCATAGATCTCCACCTCGCGGAAGCTGCCGTCCTCATTTAAGGGCACGCATCCGTGATAGAGGAGATTTCCATTATAGACCTTATAGAGGCTTCCCTTGGAATAGAGAAAGCGGATATGCTTCTGGAGCCGTTCGCTCTGCTGGAAGCTGTTTTTAAGCCGCGTCACCACGTCCCTCTCCCCCTCGGTAAGCTCGTAGGGGTGCTCCGGATCGATGGTGGGGAAATAGGTATCATTTAAGGGATAGGTCTCACCGTCAATGGTGATGGTCCCCTTTTCGTAATCAATCTTATCCAGCAGCAGGCGATCGTCCATATCCCACTCAGGATGCTCCATTATAAGCTGTCCCTCCAGCTTGAACTGGATGATCGAGATGGCCTTGTGCATCTTCGCATCCACCTCTATGAAGCTTGTGTCATACTCGTCATCTGAAATGTGGATGTCAAAGCTCTTGCTGACCTGTCCCTTGTAGCACTCCATAGCCAGGCGCATCAGTGGCACCATGTTTATGCCGTAGGCGTCCTCCACGATGGAGAGATTCCCATAACGGGCGGAATTGCGGAGCATATTGCACATGCAGGCCTCGGAGCCGGCCGCCGCACCCATCCAGAGTATGTCGTGGTTCCCCCACTGGATATCCACCGAATGGTGTGCCATGAGATCATCCATGATAAGGTGGGGATAGGATCCCCTGTCGAAAATGTCGCCGACCACATGGAGATGGTCCACGGTAAATCTTCTTATTAAATAACAGAAGTCCACAATGAGCTCCGGTGCACGGCCGGTGTCAATGACCGCAGAGATGATCTCGTTGTAATAGTCCTCCTGGTTTACCACCTCAGGACGGCCGGTCATTAGCTCTTCTATGACCACGTCGAAATCCTTCGGCAGGGAATTATGTATCTTCTCCCGGGTATATTTGGAGGAAGCGTTCTGGCAGACACGGATAAGGCGCAGGATGGTGACACGGTACCAGTCCGTAAGCTCCTCATCGTCGGCCATCCGGCCTTTTATCTGCTTCATCTTCACCTCCGGATAGTAGATGAGCATTGAGAGTGTGCGCTTCTCGGGGATGGAGAGGGAATTGCCGAACTCTTCGTTAATCTTTCTCTGGATAGCCCCGGAGCCATTGGACATGACATCCCTGAACTGGCCGTACTCTCCGTGGACGTCGGTGATAAAGTGTTCCGTGCCCTTGGGGAGGCTTAAGGTAGCACGAAGATTGACAATCTCCTTGGCAGTGGCAGGGATATTCGGATATTCGCCCGCAAGGACTTTCAGGTATTTTACGTCGGCATTCTTCACAATATCTTCTCCTTATATGTACTTCCGCGAGGTGCATTTAATCCGCTGACAGCTTTGCCGGGTGCCACCCGGTTCTGTAGCCGGAGCTCAGGCTTTGACGACGTCTGCCATTGTATAATATCCCGCCGGCTTGCCTGCAAGGTACCTGGCGGCCTCAATAGCCCCATTGGCAAAAATGGAGCGGGAGTAAGCCGTGTGTTTTAAGGTCACGACCTCGTCCATGCCGCAGAACATGACTTCGTGCTCGCCGACGATGCTGCCGCCGCGGACGGACTGGATGCCTATCTCCCTCGGATCTCTCTTCTGACGGCGGTCGGAACGGTCAAGGGTGTAGCTGTAGGCACCATCCATGGCCTCATTTACAGAATCGGCCAGGGCGATGGCTGTGCCGGAGGGGGCGTCAAGCTTCCTGTTGTGGTGCTTTTCCACAATCTCCACGTCGAAGCCTGCCGCCGCCAGGGCTTTGGCCGCCGGCTTAAGTATCTCCATAAGTGTGTTAATGCCTAAAGACATGTTGGCAGATTTAAGTACTGCCACCTGCCCGGAGGCCGCGCGGACTTTTTCCTCCTGGGTCTCAGAGAGGCCGGTGGTGCAGACGATGACAGGGATCTGCCTTTCCACGCTGTAGTCCATCAGGGCATCTATACAGCTGACGTGGGAGAAGTCGATGATGACATCCGCCGGGACATCGCAGTCGGCTATATTTCCATAAACGGGATAGTCATAATGCTGCGCTGTATCGATATCCACTCCGGCGACGATCTCTATACTCTCATCCGTTGCTGCCAGGTCGCTGATGACCCGTCCCATCTGTCCGTTGCATCCGTTTAAAATTGCTTTTATCATGATGATCACACTCCGTTCTTTCTATATTACCGATGTCCGTCCCGGCATTTACGTAATCAATCCGTAATTGGATGCAAGCATCCATTCCGGGTCTATTTGGCCTCCGCTGCCGCTCCGGTCGGCTGCAAACACGAGTGCCACCGGCACTCAGCAGCCCCTGGTATCATCATTATATTGATTACCGGGGAAAATATACCCCCGCAGTTCGCGGGGGTGAGATCATATTATTTTCATGCGCATTTACAGCAGGCCAAAGGCTTTCATCTCTCTCCTCAGCACTTCCTGCAGCGCAGGCTCCATCTCGTACAGAGGCGGCCTTAAGGGCCCGGCCTGCATGCCCATCATCTTCATAGCGGCCTTTACCGGGATGGGATTGACCTCGGAGAAAAGAGCTTTCACCAGAGGGATGGCATCCAGCTGGATCTGCATGGCTTTCTTCCGGTCGCCCTCCAGATACTCCATGACCATGTCGTGGGTCTGACGGGGAGCCACATTCGACAGCACGGAAATGACTCCGATCCCCCCGATTGACAAAAGGGGCAGCACCTGGCCGTCCTCTCCGGAATAGAGCTCCAGCTTCCCGTCTGTCAGGTGCATCATCTCTGCGGAAGCCTCCATATTCCCGCCGGCATCTTTTATACCGACAATATTCGGAACATTCCTCACCAACTGGGCCACCGTGGCCGGCAGGATATTGCAGCCGGTGCGGGAAGGCACATTGTAAATGACCAGAGGGGTCTTCTTAACCGCATTGGCCACGGCAGTGTAGTGTTCTATGAGGCCTTTCTGGGTCGCCTTATTGTAATAAGGGGTGACTACCAGCACACCGTCCACTCCGACTTCCTCGGCGGCACAGGAGAGCTGGATAGCTGTGCGGGTGCAGTTGCTGCCTGTACCTGCGATGACCGGGATCCGGTGCCTGACAAACTTCACAGCGGCGGTGATGACCTCCACATGTTCCTGCTCCGTCAGCGTAGCGCTCTCACCTGTAGTGCCGGCGATTATAATGCAGTCGGTACCGTTATGGATCTGGTAATCGATATTGCGCTCCAGAGCCTCGTAATCTACCTCGTAATTATCCTTCATGGGCGTCACGATGGCAACGCCTGCTCCCTTGAATATAGGCATTTTATTCCTCCTTGCAAAAAGGAACCAACTGGAAAAATGTCGGCTCCTCATCTCTTTCGCAGTTATGAAAATTGTACCATCAGAATAAAGAAGTGTCAACCTGAGAGTTCCAACTTTACTTTTCATTCCCGCGCCAGGCACCCCGCTGCCGATGCGGTGAGAAAAAGAAAATTATGTCAAAACCTGCCTGGACAGTTAATGATCATTTCTGGCTCTCTATGTGGAAGACCTCGTCCGCATACTCCCGGATCTTATCTCCCAGTACACGTCCGGTGAGTATCACATCCATATCATCATTCCGCAGCTTCAAGAGAGAAATGATATCCTCCTCTGAGACTATCCCCCGGTCAGCCAGCCCCAGTATCTCGTCCAATACCAGCTTCGAACATTCTCCTGTCAGAATGACCTTTTTTGCGAAACCCAGGCCGTTTAACATATTTCGGCTCTCCTCAGCCTGCTCCTCCTCTGACAGGTCACCAAAGTCCTGTCCCGATCTCTGGAAGCGGAATATCCTGATCTCCGGCTCAAGGCGGGACAGATAATCCGCCGCATCCCCGTCTTTTTTCTTCAGGAATTCTATTATTATAATTGAACCGCCGCGGCAGGCCTCATTTATGGCGCATCCCAGTGCCGCCGAAGTCTTGCCCCTGCCATTTCCGTAATATACCTGTACTTTGCTCATTATTCTCCTCCCAGAGACTGCAATATTATGATGATGTTTGGGTCATCTCCTCCCGGGCGTGTCCCGTAAGCAACATTTTCTTCATAAACAAAGATGCGGTATGCCTTGCCAACATCCCGCAACTGAGGGTACTATATCACAGTAATAATAGAAAAACAACGTAAAAAATATACAATAAAACGTGTGGAGATGAGTGAAATTAGAGGAAAAACGCAAAAAATTATTTCTTGCAAATCAGCCAGTTAATGATTATACTATTCCATTGGTGCCAAAATTGATATACTGACAGTTAACTGTTCACATGTAAACGCAAATAAAAAGAAGGAGGTGCCCTATGAAAACTACAAGAGAAGATATCCGCAACATAGCCATAATTGCTCACGTGGATCACGGAAAGACCACTCTTGTGGACGATCTCCTCCGGCAGTCAGGCGTGTTCCGCGAGAACCAGGAGGTCGTGGAGCGGGTCATGGACTCCAATGACATCGAGCGGGAGCGGGGCATCACCATCCTCTCCAAAAATACCGCAGTGACATACAATGGCATAAAGATAAATATAGTGGACACTCCCGGCCACGCCGATTTCGGCGGCGAGGTGGAGCGCATCCTTAAGATGGTGGACGGTGCCATACTGGTGGTTGACGCCTTCGAGGGCGTTATGCCCCAGACGAAATTCGTAGTGATGAAGGCTCTGGCTCTAAATCTACCCATAGTGGTCTGCGTCAACAAGATCGACCGGCCCGAGGCCCGGCCCGAGGAAGTCATCGATGAGGTCCTGGAGCTCTTCATGGATATGGAGGCCTCCGATGATCAGCTGGACTGCCCTTTCGTCTTCGCCTCCGCGAAGAACGGCTATGCTGTGGCTGACCTGGCCGACGAGCCCAGGGACATGACACCCCTCTTTGAGACTATCATCAACTATATCCCGGCTCCCACAGGAGACCCGGAGGCCAATACCCAGATCCTGGTCAGCACCATCGACTACAACGAGTACGTGGGCCGTATCGCCGTGGGCAAGGTGGACAACGGCTGCATAAAGGTGAATATGGACGCAGTCATAGTAAATGCCCATGAGCCGGACAAATGCGAGAAGGTCCGCATCAGCAGGCTCTACGAGTACGACGGCTTGAATAAGGTAGACGTAAAGGAAGCCGACATCGGCTCCATTGTGGCCATCTCCGGCATCTCCGACATCCACATCGGAGATACCATCTGCGCACCGGAGGCTCCGGAGGCCATTCCCTTCCAGAAAATCTCCGAGCCCACCATCGCCATCAATTTCATGGTGAATGACAGCCCCTTAGCCGGACAGGAGGGGAGATTCGTCACCTCCCGCCACATCAGGGACAGGCTTTTCAGGGAACTGAACACCGACGTCTCCCTCCGTGTGGAGGAGACTGACAGCCCGGACTGCTTCAAGGTCTCAGGCCGGGGTGAGCTGCACCTCTCCGTGCTTATAGAAAATATGCGCCGGGAGGGCTATGAGTTCGCAGTGTCAAAGGCCATGGTCCTCTATCACAAGGATGAGAACGGAAAGCGCACCGAACCCATGGAGATAGCCTATGTGGATGTGCCCGACGAGTTCACCGGGATAGTCATAGAGAAGCTCTCCCAGAGAAAAGGCGAATTGCAGAATATGGGCAGTATCACCGGCGGCTACACCAGGCTTACCTTCAGGATCCCTTCCAGAGGACTTATCGGCTACCGCGGGGATTTCCTTACGGATACCAAGGGAAACGGAATTTTAAATACGATCTTTGACGGATATGATCTCTATAAGGGAGATATCACTTACAGAAAGCTGGGTTCCCTTATCGCCTACGAGCCCGGGGAGTCCGTGACCTACGGCCTCTTCTACGCTCAGGATCGGGGCACCCTCTTTATCGGCCCCGGTGAGCAGGTCTACGCCGGCATGATAGTGGGCGAATGCTCCCGCACAGATGACATTGAGCTCAATGTCTGCAAGAAGAAACATCTGACCAACACCCGCTCTTCCTCCGCCGACGAGGCCCTGACCCTGACCCCGCCGCGCATCCTCTCCCTGGAGCAGGCCCTGGACTTCATCGATACGGATGAGCTTTTGGAGGTCACGCCCACAAGCCTGAGGATGAGGAAGAAAATCCTTGATCCGACCCTGAGGAAGCGGGCAGCCATGAGGAAGAATAATTAATATAAAAAACTCAAAAAAAGGCTTGTCAGGGATTTTTGCAACAGGGAAATTATTTCCCCAAACCTGACAGGCCTCTTTTATTTACTCTCTCGCTCTATCACAGATTCTTGATACGCTCCAGCGCGGCTAGGGTGTTTTCGTATGTCCCGAAAGCCGTCAGGCGGAAGTATCCCTCCCCGCTGGGGCCGAATCCGGAGCCCGGGGTGCCGACTACATTAGCTGTATCCAACAAATAATCAAAGAACTCCCAGGAGGTCATTCCCTCCGGGGTCTTCATCCAGATGTAGGGGGCGTTGACGCCGCCGAAAGCGGTAAAGCCCGCCTCGGTAAGGCCCTGCTTGATGGCGGAAGCATTTCTCATGTAGTAGGCCACCTGCTCTTTCAACTGTGCCTTGCCCTCATCGGAATAGACCGCCTCCCCCGCTCTCTGGACGATATAAGGGGCTCCGTTGAACTTGGTGCCGTGGCGTCTGGCCCACATGGCGTTGAGGGAGACATCGCCGCACTTTAAGTCTTTGGGAACCACAGTGTAGCCCAACCGAACGCCGGTGAATCCGGCATTCTTTGAGAAACTCTTTAATTCTATGGCACAAGTCCGGGCTCCCTCGCACTCGTAGATGGAATGAGGCACGTCATCTTCTGAGATATAGGCCTCATAAGCCCCATCGTAGAGGATCACAGCTCCGACTTTATTAGCGTAATCCACCCATCCCTGAAGCTGCGCTTTCGTCAGCGTGGTGCCGGTGGGATTGTTCGGCAGGCAGAGGTATATCATGTCGGGAGTCTCTTTGGGGTACTCCGGCACAAAACCGTTCTCCGCTATGCAGGGCATGTAGATGACATCGCTCCAGGTCTCGCTGTCATAATCGTAAGTCCCTGTCCGTCCCGCCATGACATTGGAATCCACATATACCGGATAGACCGGGTCGCAGACCGCGATGCGGCATCTTGTATCAAAAAGCTCCTGAATGTTGGCGGAATCGCTCTTGGCTCCGTCGGAGACGAAGATCTCATCCGGGCTGACATCGCATCCCCGATCCTGATAGTCATTCTTCGCGATGGCATTTCTCAGGAAATCATACCCCAGATCCGGGGCATATCCGCGGAAAGTCTCCGCATGGCCCATCTCATCCACCGCCTTATGCAGCGCCTCGATAATCACCGGTGCCAGGGGCTGGGTCACATCCCCGATCCCGAGGCGGATAATGCTCTTCTCGGGGTGCGCCGCCTGATACTCGTTGACCTTTTTAGCTATGGTACTAAACAAGTAACTCCCCGGTAACTTCTGAAAATTCTCGTTTACTTTAAACATGACTATGCTCCTTCCATATAATCAACTCAGCTAAGTGTATCAAATTTCCCTGTATTTATCAACAGCGTAAATGAAAACTGCCCGACGACTTTGTCGCAATCCATAGGCGTATTTTTCGCAGGCTCCCCTTCAGAAGTCCATCAAACTCAGTATCATTTGCGCGGTCTCCGTGAAAGAAGTCCCATTGTCCATGGACGTCTTCTGCAGATACCTGTGCGCCTCCGGCTCGCTCATATTATTCCGGCTCATCAGTATCCCCTTGGCCTTGTCGATGATAGCCTGCTCCTCGGTGCTGCGGACAGCGGGTTTTTTCTTTCTGCGCCTCCTGGCCCTCTCCAGATTGTAGACCTCCATCTCCAGGGTGGAGAGCAGCTCATGGACCTTTAAGGGCAGGGAAAGGCTGATGACCCCCTCGTCCCCATTTTCATCCCACTGCTCCTGGGAAGTGAGCGCGATCATCCTGAATTCGGCAGGCAGATCCTCCCTCAGCTCGCGATAGATCATATCCGGCAGACGGTAGCTCGTGATCACGATGCCGTCATCTAAGCCGTTTACCCCCTGTATCACCTGGGAACCACTTGTATAGACACCGGTCACCTGATATCCGCTGCGGACAAGTATCGCCTTTATTTTGTTCCCGACCTCAGCCCTGGGAAAGGCAATAATTACCCCTGTCACGATATACTTCCGCCTTTATCAATATTTGTTCAGATAATTTGATACTTCCCACTGGCTGACGCTGCGCAGGTAGGAATCCAGTTCTTTTCTCTTGGAATTCAGGTAAACCTCTGTGATATGCTCTCCCAGGACGCCTTTAACGAAATCATCCTGCTCCATGATGTCCAGGGCATCGCCCAGATTGGCCGGCAGCTCCCTGATACCCAGCTCCTGGCACTCCTTATCGGAAAGCTCATAAATATTTTTCTTAATGCAGTCCGGCGGAGCAATCTTATTTTTGATCCCGTCAAGTCCGGCTGAGAGACAGAGAGCCAGGGCCAGGTAAGGATTCGCGGCGGAATCAGGGCTGCGAAGCTCCACTCTCATATCACCCTTGCACAGTGAGGGAATGCGTATTAAAGGACTCCTGTTCTTTACGGACCAGGCGATGTGGATGGGTGCCTCAAAGCCCGAGACCAGCCTCTTGTAGGAATTTACCAGGGGATTAGTGATGGCAGTCATAGCCCGGACATGCTCCATGAGCCCGCCGATGAAATAGTAGGCCTCCATGCTCAGCCCATACTCGTCATCGGGATTATTGAAAATATTTTTCCCATCCTTTGACAGGGACATATTGATATGCATGCCGGAGCCGTTGACTCCTGACTTGGGCTTGGGCATAAAAGTAGCCCAGAGGCCGTGACGCTTTGCCACAGTCTTGATGGCCAGCTTCCCGGTCATGATGTCATCGGCGGCCTTAAGCGCCGGTTCATAGCGGAAATCTATCTCGTGCTGGCCGGGAGCCGCCTCGTGATGGGAGGCCTCGATCTCGAAGCCCATGTCCTCCAGGGTCAGGACCATGTCACGCCTTGCATTCTCTCCGAAATCATTGGGCCCCATCTCGAAATATCCGGCCATCTCGCCGGTGTTCGTGGTGGGGCGGCCACTGTCATCGGTATCAAAAAGGAAGAATTCGCACTCGGGTCCCACCTCAAAGCTGTATCCGGTCTCTTTAAGGCGGCTTAAAGCTTTTTTAAGCACCAGCCTGGGATCTCCCTCAAAAGGCGTCCCCTCAGGACGGTAGATATCGCAGATAAAGCGGGCCACTTTTCCCTGCTGGGGCCTCCAGGGAAAGATGGTGAAAGTGTTAAGATCCGGATGCAGGTACAGATCCGACTCCTCCACCCTGACAAATCCCTCTATGGATGAGCCGTCGAACATACAGCGATTGTCCAGGGCCTTATTAAGCTGGCTGCTGGTGATGGCAACATTTCTCAGATTTCCCAAAATGTCAGTAAACTGCAGGCGGATGAACTCGATGTCCTCATCCTCTATCATGCGAATGGTATCATCACGGGTATAATGTTTCATTGTGGTTTCCTCCTTAAATTCAGACTGCGCCTGCGCAATCGGCCTGTGCGGGCGGATTGCCTGGCAGCAATTTCCTCTCCGCAGGCTGCATACCTTCGCAGAGCATTATATTTTGTAACCTGTCACAAAATATAAGCCGACAGACTGAGCCTCTGATGACTCCCTTGCCGGCTGTTGTCAGTATTTGCTTGTTTCGAAAAGTATAGCACACTCCTTTTTGAAAATCTACAAAAAAGTTGACTTTATCCTGCAAAAAAACTACAATAAAAAAAACATTTTGCAAGATTTATGAGGAGGACCAAAGATGGCAAAAATCATTGGCGAAGGCATTACTTTTGATGACGTGTTGCTGGTTCCGGCGTATTCGGAAGTTACACCTAACATGATCGATCTGACCACACATTTGACTAATAAGATCACACTGAATATCCCCATGATGAGTGCCAGCATGGATACGGTCACAGAAAGCCGGATGGCAATCGCCATGGCCCGGCAGGGCGGCATTGGCATCATACATAAGAATATGTCCATAGAAGCCCAGGCCGACGAGGTAGACAAGGTGAAGCGTTCCGAGTACGGGGTCATCTCCGATCCTTTCTCCCTCTCAGCCGACCACACGCTGCTGGACGCCGAGAATCTCATGAGCCAGTACAGGATCTCCGGTGTCCCCATTATAAAGGACGATGGCACCCTGGTGGGCATCATCACCAACCGTGATCTGAAATTCGAAACCGATTACAGCAAAAAGATAAGCGAATGCATGACCAGTGAGAATCTGGTTACTGCGAAGGAAGGCATATCCCTGGAGGATGCCAAGGATATCCTGGCTCGCTCCCGCAAAGAGAAACTTCCCATCGTGGATGACGAATTTAAGCTGAAAGGCCTCATCACTATAAAAGACATTGAGAAGCAGATCAAATATCCCCAGTCCGCCAAAGACGAGCAGGGGCGTCTCCTCTGCGGCGCAGGCGTAGGCATCACCGGGGATATGATGGAGAGGGTGGCCGCCCTCGTCGGGGAGCAGGTGGACGTCATCGTAGTGGACTCCGCCCACGGCCATTCAAAGAATATTTTAAACGCAGTCGCGCGGATCAAGGCTGCCTACCCTGACCTGCAGGTCATCGCGGGTAATGTCGCCACGGCTGCTGCCACCACAGCGCTTATCAAGTCCGGTGCTGACGCGGTAAAGGTAGGCATCGGCCCCGGATCCATCTGCACCACTCGTGTGGTGGCCGGCATCGGCGTGCCCCAGATCACCGCTATCATGGACTGCTATGAAGCTGCCCGTGAATACAATGTCCCCATCATCGCTGACGGCGGCATCAAGTATTCCGGAGACATGACCAAAGCCCTGGCGGCAGGCGCAAATGTCTGCATGATGGGCTCCATATTCGCGGGCTGCGACGAGGCACCCGGAGACTTCGAGCTCTATCAGGGCCGTAAGTATAAGGTATACAGGGGCATGGGTTCCCTGGCCGCCATGGAGAACGGAAGCAAGGACAGATACTTCCAGGAGGATGCGAAAAAGCTGGTCCCCGAGGGCGTCGAAGGCCGTGTGGCCTACAAGGGCAGCGTGGAGGATACCATCTTCCAGCTGGTGGGCGGCATCCGTTCCGGCATGGGCTACTGCGGTGCACCCACCATACCTGACCTGATCGCGAACAGCGAGTTCGTGAAGATCTCGCCTGCGGCCTTAAAGGAGAGCCACCCCCACGACATACATATCACCAAGGAAGCACCGAACTATTCGGTGGAGTAAAATACTAGCTGTAAATTATTTAAAGAAACCCCTGCCAAAAATGAGTTCGTCGAAAAACAGGAAATGTTTTTCTCGTGAACTATTTCTTGTCAGGGGTCTCTATTTACGATGCTGTCCACACATAGTCAATTTAAGGTTTTCCTGTACACTATAAATGCTATCAGAGCCGTCGCCGCCTCAGCGACCCAGAAACAGTTCCATACCGCGTCAGGCCCGATAACTCGTGCCAGGATGGCTGCCACGGGCAGGATGATCACCACATAGCGGCACATGGTGATGATAAGGGAGCGCACCCCCTTGCCCAGGCCCTCCATGGCACCGGTGGTGGTGACGGAGACGGCGGAGACTATGAAGCCTATGCAGATGATGTGGAAGGCCCGCGTGCCTATGGCGATGGTCTCCGGGTTCGTGGAGTACAGCCCTATGAGCTTATCCGCGGCCAGGGCACAAATGATGGTCCCGGCGGTCATGATGAGGACATTCATCAGAAGCCCCGACAGGTAAATCTTTTTCACCCGCTCCTTCTCTCCCGCTCCAAAGTTATACCCCACTATGGGCCGCATCCCCTGGACGAAGCCGTTGGCCGGCAGATAGAGGAAGGTCTGCAGCTTATAATAGATTCCCAGCACCAGCACATAAGTCTGGGAGTAAATTGAGAGTATACGGTTTAAAATAGTGATGAGCACCGAGGCCAGAGCCATATTGAGCATGGCGGGAATGCCTATGGCGTAGAGCCGTGGCGTGATCTCCTTTGTTTTCAGGGAAATGTATTTTCTCTTTAATTCCACAGGCATGTTCCTTAACTTGTATGCAATAAGATAGATGGCCAGATTTACCACCTGCCCGAAGCCGGTGGCCAGAGCCGCTCCCCTTATGCCCATCTGCGGGAAGATCCCCAGCCCGAAGATCAGCACCGGGTCCATTATGATATTCATGATGCAGCCGCCCATGAGTGCCATCATGGATATCTTCATCCATCCCACGGCCTGGAAGATCTTCTCAAAGGCCAGCCCCACGGAAATTATAATAGAAAACGCAAATGCTATGGTAGCGTACTGCACTCCCATGGCGATGACCGTCTCATCCGTGGTAAATCTGGATAAGAACCAGGGCATGATGGCTATGCATATCACCATCATCCCCACTCCGTGGATGATGGAAAGGATGAGCCCATTCATGGCGGCAGTGTTTGCCTTCTCCCGCTGTCCGGCACCCAGGAAATAGGAGATCATGGCGTTGATGCCCACTCCGAAGCCTATGGCTATGGCGTTTATCAGGTTCTGCACCGGGAAGACCAGGGAGAGGGCCGTCATGGCCTCCTCGCTGATCTTTGCCACGAAAAAGCTGTCCACTATATTGTAAAGGGAGTTCACCAGCATGCTCACCACCATGGGCAGCGCCATGGACAGCAGCAGGGGAAATACCGGCCGCTCCTTCATAAATGTCTCACTCATAAAGATCTGTATCCTTTCCTTTAAAATCCATCTGACACTCGGACATCATATACCCCGGGCATGCCTAAAGTCAATGCCGCAATCCAGGTACTTTATTATGAAAAAACGCCACACAGACAATCGTAATGATCATCTGTGTGGCGAAAAATAACCTTTCGGTCAAAAAAATCCACTAAGTATGTTTTGACATATTCAGTTGGATCCGCAGCAGGACAATCTGGCTATGGCAGCCTCATCCTGCCGGACTGTATACGGCAACTGCCTTATCTGGTGCAGATATATCCGCGATAGTTCTGCAGGTTATTAGCCGGCGTATAGTCAGCGATAGCTCCGCTGCATACATTGTGATAAGGCTTCAGGAAGGGGAAAGCATCCTGCTGGGCCCAGTCGGGCTTCTCGATGGCTTTGGCATCCTCCACCATTACCTTGTACCAGCCGGACTGATGCTCAAACCACAGCTCCAGCTCCCAGTCCATCTTGCTGCCGTTGATGTCGTTCTTCACATGGCTGGCCAGGATGCGGGTGCACTCAGGAGCTGCCTCGAATACGGGGATGGCTTTCTCGAAAAGCCATTTCTCGCCCTCTGCCTTGTCCACTCCGTCGGGGAAGCCGATGGCCATGTGGAAACGATAGTTGGCGCCGTCATCGATAGTGCGGCCTTTGCCCTTTATGTCTTTCTCCCACCACATGGGAAGGAAATCGAAGACGAAAGGCTTGCCTTCCGCATTGTCGGACTTCCTGGCTGCGTTGCCTACGTCACCTTCGGCCTCCATCTGTCCGGCGCCCAGAGCTGATGCCGGGATATTTCCCTGCCATACCAGCACGTCCATGGGGAAGACCTCTGCCAGAGCTTTGATCTCCAGGCGGGGATCCAGGTCGCTGACCAGCCAATGATGCTCAGTCAGCTGCATCCTGGCATAGCCGAAACGCTCGCCTTCGGGCGGGATGGGGAAAGTGGGATAAAATGCGTACTTAGTCACATAGGGCTCAAACTGGGAGATGCTGTCGGGAATGTGGGTCTTGTACAGCCAGCGCATAAGCTTCGGGCGGTAGTCCTCGCACTCGCAGTCCACAAATATCATGCTCCTCATAGGTTCGAATTTGAAATCTGCCATGGTAATTCTCCTTTCTTACTTTGCTTTGGAGGGGGAGGGGGTCGGGTCGCAGACCGCGGTGTAGTGCGCCTTGCGGGCCTTGAACTCAGGATCCTTGCCCAGATTCATGAGGCGGCTCTCATTTGCGAAGATATCATCACCGTGCATGAACTTGCCGGAAATAATGTCGTGGGCATGAGGCTCGCTCTCAGGATCATATTTGAACTTGAAGGCGCCGTCCACGATCTCCAGGGTACCCTCCAGT
>JAJPYU010000149.1 GCA_021204765.1 Clostridiales bacterium | reverse complement strand
GACGGGCACGAAGGAATTCCCGATTCAATGCATCGCAGACTTCTTGGTTAAGTTTCCATATATCCTCTGTCATCGGAGACAGCTTATCTCCAATCTGATGAATGAATTCCTCGGTCAGCACCACATAGGGCTTACCCCTCATCTCACGCAGGATATTTTCTTTGAAATCTTTGCCAGAATCAAGCATTGTACCATAGGCAGAAATGAACCGGAGCACCAGCTGCCTAGTCGATTCCCTGCCCGTATGCCCATACAGCCACTGGGAGGCATACAGCGTTTCTTCCACATCGTCCTCACTTCCGTAGATATGCTGGATACATGGTATCTCCATGCCGTCATCCCGTATCATCCATGCAGTCGGCACTGCCTGTTCCTTCATTGCGATCACTCTCAATCTGTCATTTATTCTCCGCCTGTATCACCGGAGACAGTCTCACCTGATACGACACGCCCATACTCTTCCGGATAATGCAGTCTGTACCACTCTAATGTGCAGTCCCTTTCAACACTCATTATCGTCCCAGCCTTTTCCTGCAGGAAAACCATCTTGGGGATATATCCCAGTATCTCGTCAGGCACGTTATAGCCTTTCAGAGTATCAAAATACTTCTTTTGGCTTTCCCCTTTCAGGTTCTCCAGGCCGCCATGGTCCACCAGATTACAGGCTGCGGCCGGAGGCACACCGCATCCTCTCAGCGCCTCAAGCAGTTCGTCCTGGAAAACAAAATAATTTTTGTCATACAGGTTGTCCAGATTCATCGGGTCAAGGAATGTACCGTTAAGGTATCCGCATATCCTTACCAGCAAGGCAAAATCTATGTCTTTTATCTCCTTTAAGGATTCAATGAACTTTTCCATTGGATGCAGGTCTCCCTCCGGCTGACTCTCGTTATGAATGAAATAATCATAAGCGTCTATCCGTTTTTGCAGCACGTTATGGAGGATCTCTCTGCCAAATACATTTCCTGAAGGCCTGTCCGCTGTTAATTTCCTGAGTTTCCCTATATATTCACAGTACGGCTGGCTCTGCAGTCCAATCTTCCCGTAGAGCACCCGCGGTGAAGATATGTCACCAAACTTCTCATCCATCCTCAGACGCAGCTTCTCCACCACCGGCCTTGCCAGCTTCATCTCAAAATAAGGCATCTCTGCCTTCCACACCATTATAGGATCAAGGTCATATATACTGTCCTGACCGGCGGCAGGGACGGGATTGACCGGGGAAAATCCCATGAGGTATGCCATCACAGATCCTGCAACGCTGGGGACATACACGGGATATCCCATCTCCTCCGAGAAATCCGCTATCTCCTTACAGATCAGAAAGAAGCATGCCGTCCCTGTCTTATTCATCATGGCAAACTCAAACTGCAGCCTGTTCATAGCCGCATCAACGGATTCCCCGAAGGAGTCAACTGCGCCCAAACAAATCTCCTGTACCTTCTTCTCCGCCGCTTCCATCTCCGTTCCATTCGGCAGGGAAAAGAACAGCCTGCCAAACCCCTGTCCGTTTTCCTGTTTCCTCCACTCAATACTGAAATCCATACTTTGCCTCCTCCACATAATTATCATATCTTCTTACAAAATTATTGTTTTCTTCCTTAGCCTGGTTAATCCATTCATCCCCCTCCCATTCAATAGGACTTTTCTGAAATTTTTCATAAATCATATCCTTAACCTGGTGCTGATAACCTATATAACTGAAAGGCGTGTCATGATTATCAGATCCATCATCGTATACTCCTATTTTGCTCCAACAAGTCGTTTTCTTATTCCCTTCCGGGTTCATTAAAAACGATGGTGAAATACCCAATTCCTTTATTGCATTAAACATATAACTGTCCAGCGGAATGTGAAAACATTCTGAAATGCCAATTATCTTATCACACCAATCTTCATCCGTTCCTACATCCTTTTTAATAATGCTCATTATCAACAGATTCTTCATTGTCATATTAACCCATTTTTGAGCATTCCCATATGTAAAATGTTTTTCCTTAGGAAGGTCAAAATTAGGCAGCCACTGTTTGATCAACTCTGCGTACAAAACATTATAATACTCAACCAGCGTCTCACACAGCCTCTTATGCCAGGCATCATAATCCTCCCCAATGTTGGCAGGGATGATATCATCATAATTAAATCCGTAAACTGTATCGGCAGCTATCAACCTTAATTGATTTTCGATATCTTTACTCATCAATTTAGTGCCAGGATTTAAGCCAGTAATGTTTTTAGTGATATATGCTCTTATTATCTCCGCACCTGCCATCTCCAGTCCAAATCTTATATTTTTTATAATATTGTTTATCGTTTTCTCCTCATCCTTACTAAGTTTCCGGCCCTTAAGATTCTTAAGATTCAATTCCATAAGTTCCAGAGCCCTTCTCATAGTAGCGTCCCTATATGCACGGTCAATTGCTGCATATAGCGGGTTAGTATCCCAATTTCCGAAATAGCTGTACATCAAAAAATCAATAACATACTTTGAATCCATGTTTATCTTCTCCTTCATCAATTTTTATCAGTTTACACCTGCCAACGAAAAAGTTAACCGCCTACTTCTTCATATCCTCCAAGGCCCTATATAAATACTGGAACACAAACACATTCGGGCTGTAATCTCTGTCCAGGAATACCTCTATCCCGTCATGTGAGAAGTGTTCCCTGACTGCGGCGGCCACCCCGGCGCTGCGGGACACCCCTGACCGGCACTGGCATATAAGGACATCTATGTCGTCCTTGCATCCATATATAAACTCCGCCATCTCCTTTGCCTGCTCCATTGAAAATAAACTGAAAGCATAAGAACCGCTGTCCTCATATCCCACCTCGGAGAGCCACACATCCTCAAACTCCTGCCTGAGATAATATTTGGGCTGATAGTCCAGCTTGGGCGGTTCCATATCCAGGCCGTCAATGCTTATCAGGGCGGCGTCACATCTGAATGGCAGGCGGTCCAGCCATTCTATTTCTGTCAGGCTGCAAATTAAAACATACATCTTGAAATCCTCCATTTAATTTCTCATGCAGGTTATACTCACTGCACGTCATATCTAATTACGGCAAAATATCATTTTAATCACGGATAATACCGGGGAGTTCCACTGTTGCCAGGGATTCGGTATGCGTCAATGCTTCATATACCATCTGAAATACAGATATATCGGGAATATGAACCTTAAAAATATCTATCCCGGTATGCTCCGTATACTGCTTGAAAGCAGCTGCAATGGACACGCTGCACAGTTGAGTCTCCGGGTCATGCCATAGGTCTCCCTGGCAGACCAGTACGTCTATCTCATCCCGGTGCTGCTCTAAAAAATCAGCTATGCGCTCAGCCTGCTCCATATCAAAACCCCGCCAGAGACGCTCATCGTCATCACACGAAAAAATAAACTCGCTCAGGTCTATTTCGAGATAATACTGCGGTTGGTTATCCAGTTCCAGAGGCCAGGTATAATCAGAACACACATTTATCCATGCCGTGCGTTTTGAAAACGGTGTCTCTGCCAGCTTCTTAGCCAAGTCCATGGTAAGTATTTGCACATCCATTATCTTGTCCACCTCCAACGCGTCCTTGCTTTTGATAAATATAAGATATCACCACCCATGGGGCAAAAACGGTTCATCCATCAGCGTAAAAAATAAGCCCCATGCCGCATATTCGCAAGCACGGGGCTGACGTACCCCAATACAATATTATTATTCTATTTCAGGATGCAGGAATATCCGCTCACCAGGGCGGCGCCGGGAACATCCTCACCCGCCGCGATCAGCTTCTTCACTTCGGACTTGATGATCTCAGGTGCCGGAATTCGGTAGCAGTCCTCATGGCCGGAAGATCTGAGCCAGTCTGTGGCAGCTTCGGAATCAGTAATATCAATCCGCTCCGTCTTGCGGTAACTGAATGTGGCTATCCCCAGATCAGTCTTTACACCGTCGCACTCACGGTCGAGGATATCCATCAGGCGGCTTTCCTGTTTCCCAAGGCGCTCACGGCGGGCTTTCAGTCGGTCTTCCTCATCTTTTAGGGCAGATTCCTCTGCCCTGATATTTAAGACCAGTTTTGCCAGATACTCCAGAATCCTGCTCCGTTCCATCTGCAGGGCATCCAGCTGCGCCATCAACTCTTCAGAATCTGACAGGATCTCACCGGTCTCCTCATCTACAATACGAGAGAATATGTCTTCGATTGCCTGGTTTACTTCATATAATTTCATATATCACCTCCACTGTTTTTTATCTAATAATTCTTTTATGCATTCTATACCTTCTTGTAAGCTAAGATCCTTTATATCCACCCCATTTTTTATATCCTCCGTTTCAAACCCTTCTTTAAATTGATCATAGAATGCTTCTACTGCTAATTTCAGCCTCATCTTTGGCCATACAACAAGTTCCAGTTTTAATGGAGTCAAATCTTCAATATATGCCAATTTTTCAATAAGACTATTAACAGCTCCAACAAAATCGTTATATGTATAGTTA
>JAJPYU010000272.1 GCA_021204765.1 Clostridiales bacterium | reverse complement strand
GGGTCAAATAGAGCGGAGCAATCCGTGGTATCATCTTATTTGACCCCAGTGGGGTATCACACTATTGCAGATCTTCACAGTCTCCTCCCTCCACACTCCTGTCTGCGCGGCGGCTGTATCTGTCACGTATCCGATAGGAATTCCTGATAGCTCTCAGGTATTTCATGTATCTGCGTCTCTTTCCCCTGCACTGCTTATGGCGATGGAGAGCCACCAGCACGCATATTATCAGATATATAAACATGAAGATGCAGTATATCCCCAGCACATGCTTTAAAAAGACCATATACTGCGCATCATAAAAATAAGTATTCACATCGTCCCAGATATACAGAAGCCAGAGCCCCAGGGCTGCGGCGAAACATACCGTCCCTGCCACGCAGCCTTTTACGGCCTGCACTATGCAGAAATCTATCTTTTTAAAGGAACAGGTCTTTATCACCTCGAGGCTCTCCCTGTCTTCGAGCATGGCCAGCCTGCTCATATTGCGGACGCTTTCCTTATCGATCATTTACACTGCCTGCCTTTCTTGACATACAAAATCAGTATACTACAAAAAAGCGGACGTTTCAACCGCCGATTGCGGTGCAGGCCACGTATATTTGGCATTTCGCAGACCGCCGCAGGGCTATGGAAGCAGCGTCCACAGTGCTTCCGGTGGTGTAAATGTCATCCACAAGCAATATCCTCTCTCCGGGACAGATCTCTCCCCTGACCTCAAAGGCCCGGGCCAGGTTCGCTTTCCGCTGCTGCCCGGTGAGCTTCTTCTGGGCAACGGTTTTCTTAGTGCGGAAGAGTAATTTTTCGTCCACGGGGATATCCAGTAGCTTCCCCATCTCCCTGGCCATAAGAGCCGCCTGGTTGTACCCCCGCTGCCGCTTTCTCGACGGATGCAGGGGGATGGGGACTATGCGGGAAATGCCCAGGCGCATTATCCATTTCCCCAGATACCGGGCCATCTCCTCCCCGAAAATATAACCGTACTCTTTTCTCCCGGAATATTTCAGGCGATAAAGCGAACCGCGCAGCTGTCCCTGATATGAAAAAACAGCCCTCCCCGCCGCAAAATAATGGCGGCGCTTTTTGCAGTCAGGGCAGTACTCCTCCTGTTCACCCGTAAGAGGCTTGCCGCAGATCATGCAGTGATCCTCACCTATGTATATCAGCTCTTTTTTGCATTCATCACAGATACCCCCATCCGAGATCCGGTCGCAGATGGGACACCTGGGCGGATAAATATGATCCAGTAAATTCCTGTAATCCAATACTACTCCTTCTCAGCCAATAGGATCATTCCGGTATGGCAATGTGGCGGGGCTCTTCATTTACAGTTCAGCCAGCCTGTCGCAAAGGCCGCTATAGCGCTTTTGCTGGCTGGCGTTTTCTATCATTGCGTAAAATGTACCGGGATCCCCGACAAGGGTCACGCACTTCCTGGCCCGGGTCACCGCGGTGTAGAGCAGGTTCCGGTTCATGAGCATCCTGGGGCCGCCCCGCAGGGGAATGACCACCGCCGGGTACTCGCTGCCCTGGGCCTTGTGAATGGTGATGGCGTAGGCCAGCTCCAGCTCGTCCAAGGCGGTGAAAGGATAATCGACCATGCGTCCTTCCTCGAATTCCACAGTCATCTTCGCATCGAAATCGTCGATCTTCCTTATAATACCCATGTCGCCGTTAAAGACTCCCAGGCCTTTCTCCACGGGAATGCCATAGCGGCTCGTGATCTCCCACTCGGTCTGGTAATTATTCTTTATCTGCATTACCTTATCACCCTCGCGGAAGATCCGGTCACCGTGAACCCTCTCAGCCTTCTTCGGCGACATGGGATTGAGATACTGCTGGAGGATCTTATTTAAGCGTTCGACACCGAGAAGGCCCTTCCTCATAGGAGTCAGCAGCTGTATATCAGAGGGCTTCCCGCCCACATAGCGGGGCAGTTTGTCCCGGATCAGTTGTATGCAGACATTTATGATGGCATTGGCCTCACTTCTCTTAAGGAAAAAGAAATCCCGGCTGTCATTGTCAAGGCTCACCTGTTCTCCCCGGTTGATCCTGTGGGCGTTCACTATGATATCGCTTTTTGCCGCCTGGCGGAAAATGTGGTTTAAGCGCACCACCTTAAAACAGCCTGAGTCAATGATATCCTGCAGCACCCGTCCCGGTCCCACGCTGGGAAGCTGGTCGGCATCTCCCACCAGTATAAGCCTGGTGCCGACAGGAACAGCTTTCAAAAGAGAGTGCATCAGGGTGATATCCACCATGGACATTTCATCTATTATGAGGACGTCGGTCTCCAGGGGATTATCCTCATTCTTCTCAAATCCGGCGTTATTGCCCTTATCCGCACCGGAAAGTCCCAGGAGGCGGTGGATAGTTCTCGCCTCATATCCGGTGGTCTCACTCATGCGCTTGGCAGCCCTTCCCGTGGGAGCCGCCAGGAGTATGTCCATGCCCATGGACTCGAAACACCGGATGATGGTATTGATAGTCGTAGTCTTGCCTGTGCCAGGGCCGCCGGTAATGACCAGAAGACCATTCGACGCAGAGGCCATGACCGCCTCCCTCTGAAGCTCGTCCAGGTCTATATCCGTATTACTCTCAATCTGCCTGATGCGATGATCGGCCGCTGCCGGGGAGATGTCGTCAAAGCTCACATTTAAACGCATCAGCATGGCGGCGGTACGGATCTCCATGTAATAGTAGACAGGTGCATATATGCGGATTCCCGGATCCTCCTGTGCGTCTTCCCCGCCATCAGATTCTGCGCCGGACATACCGCCGGCGTTGCCGGTTTCTGCTTTGATCACCAGCTTCTTATCCACGGCCATATCCGTAAACTGGCGCTCCACCGCAGTGTCCTCCACTCCCAGCATCTCGCAGGTCCTGCCTGTCAGCACGTCCGAGGGGAGGTAGGTGTGCCCCTCATGGGAGGCCTGCTGCAGCACATAGAGTATGCCGCTCCTCACCCGGAAATCCGAGTCGGCATGTATACCTATGCGCCCGGCTATCTCGTCAGCTATTTTGAAGCCTATGCCCTCCACGTCCTCAGCCAGACGATAAGGATTCTCCTCCAGGATCCGGTAGGTATCCACGCCGTAGGTGCGATAAATCCTGTCGGCGAGATTCAGGGAAATACCGTAATTCTGCAGGTAGACCATTGCCTGGCGCAGCTCCTTTTTCTCCTCCATCTGTGCGGATATCTCCCCGGCCCTTCCCATGCTGATACCCTTTATCTCGGCAAGACGCTCCGGTTCCTCGTCTATGATGCGGAACGTATCGTCCCCGAACTTTCTGACTATGGCAGCCGCCAGCTTTGGCCCCACTCCCTTTATGGCTCCGGAAGCCAGATAGTGCTCCATGGAGACGGCGTCCTCAGGCAGGGTGACCCGGCAGGATCTGACGGAAAACTGCAGCCCGTAGGTGGGATGGATAGTGTACTCACCGGTCAGCTCCACACACTCTCCCTCGGTGACAGTCTGGATATTCCCGACGCAGGTGATCTTCTCACCCTCCGACTCCACATCCATCACCGTATATCCGTTATCTGTATTGCGGAACGTTATATGCTCCACAAAGCCTGTGACAGTCTCCATTACTCTGTCCTTTCATTAAATAAAAGTCCAATGTACATGCATTCGCTCGTGCAAGCACGGCTCAGCATGTCCACAGTACGGGACTTTTATAACACATAAAGACAGGCAGCCAAAAAAGACTGCCTCTCTCAAACGCATGCTAAACAAACATCCATGCTCACTTCATGAGCACCACCAGGGATAAAAGTCAATTGCTCTGTTAATTCTGTCCCTTCTCACTCAGGAACTCCACATACTTCCCCGTACCTATGGCAACGCAGGTCAGTGGCTCTTCTGCCGTCATGGCTGTAATGCCGGTGTGAGCCTCCAGCAGATTCTCCAGGCCCCTGAGCATCGCCCCGCCGCCGGTAAGGACTATCCCGCGATCGGAGACATCCGCCGCCAGCTCCGGAGGCGTCTTCTCCAGGACGCTGTGAACCGCATCCACTATCTGGAGGGTAGGCTCACGGAGAGCCTCCTCAGTCTCATCGGAGGACACAGTCACAGTCTTCGGCAGGCCCGTGACCAGATTCCTGCCCCGGACATCGATGGTAGCCGGCTCCGGCAGGGGATAACATGTCCCAATCTTTATCTTAATGTCCTCGGCGGTACGTTCACCTATGAGCAGATTGTGCTTCTTCCTCATATAACGGACTATGGCCTCGTCGAAATCATCTCCCGCTATCTTAATGGACGTGCTGACCACAGTGCCGCCCAGGGAGATCACGGCTATATCCGTGGTGCCTCCGCCTATATCCACTATCATATTCCCGCAGGGCTTCGCTATGTCTATTCCCGCTCCTATGGCCGCCGCAATGGGCTCCTCTATTATCTTTACATCCCGGGCTCCGGCCTGGAACGTGGCATCCTCAACGGCCTTCTTCTCCACCTCAGTGACCCCGCTGGGGACGCAGACGGAAATCACCGGCTTGCGCAGGCTCCTCCTGCCCACGGCCTTCTGTATAAAATACTTCATCATCTTCTCAGTGACGGTATAATCTGAGATGACGCCCTGCCTGAGCGGCCTCACCGCCACTATATTCCCGGGAGTACGCCCTAACATCAGGCGAGCCTCCTCACCAATTGCCTGTATCTTATTGGTATCCCTGTCAAAAGCTACGACTGAGGGCTCCTTTAACACGACGCCCTTGCCTCTTATATAAACCAGAATGCTGGCAGTGCCCAGATCGATCCCGATATCAGCTGCACTCATATATGTCTCCTCCAAATGCTATCTATAAGATAAAAGTAGTTTTAAAAAGTCAGGTGCCACAGCACAATTTTATTATAAACACCCATTACGGATTTTTAAAGTATTTTTTTCCATTTCTGAAAATCTTTTTCCGTCCCATGGTCTGTGGACATCATATTAAATAGCTGATATAATGAAGCCTCAGGACAAGCGTGAATTTTGGTACATTTAAGTACCAAAATTCACGTGGGGTTTCGAACTTTTTTGTTATGGAAATCGGAGGTGTTATTTGTGCAGAATGTACAAAAACCTTTTATATTACACAGTAAATACAATCCCACCGGTGACCAGCCGCAGGCCATAGAAGCCCTGGTGAAAGGCTTTAAGGAAGGCAACCAATTCCAGACTTTACAGGGTGTTACGGGATCCGGCAAGACCTTCACCATGGCCAATGTAATAGAGCAGCTCCAAAAGCCGACTTTGGTGATATCGCACAATAAAACCCTCGCTGCACAGCTGTACGGAGAATTCAAGGAGTTCTTCCCTGAAAACGCGGTAGAATATTTTGTGTCCTATTATGACTATTACCAACCTGAAGCTTACGTTCCTTCTACAGACACCTACATTGCAAAGGATTCCGCTATAAATGACGAGATAGATAAGCTGCGGCTCTCTGCCACGGCGGCCCTTTCCGAGCGAAATGATGTGATCATCGTCTCCTCCGTGTCCTGCATCTACGGTATCGGCAGTCCTGATGATTACCAGAACATGATAGTTTCCCTGCGTCCCGGCATGATAAAGGACAGAGACGAGGTGATCCGCGGACTCATTGATATGCAGTATGACAGGAATGATATGGATTTCCACCGGGGCACATTCAGAGTCAGAGGAGACACTTTGGAAATTTTCCCGGCGGATTATGGAGAGACTGCAGTCAGGGTGGAGTTTTTCGGGGATGAGATCGACAGGATTACGGAGATAGATATAGTCACCGGGGAGATTAAGGCCCGGCTGGAGCACTGCGCCATTTTCCCGGCTTCCCATTATGTGGTGCCGCAGGAACAGATAAAGCGGGCGGCAGTGGAGATAGAAAAGGAGATGGAGGAGCGTGTCCGCTACTTTAAGGGTGAGGATAAGCTTATAGAGGCCCAGCGCATAGCCGAACGAACAAACTTCGATGTGGAAATGCTGCGGGAGACCGGATTCTGCAGCGGTATAGAGAACTACTCCAGGCATCTGGCGGGCCTGGCGCCGGGGGTACCGCCCTACACGCTTCTGGATTATTTCCCTGATGAATTTCTGATAATAGTGGATGAATCCCACATAACCATTCCACAGGTGCGGGGAATGTACGCCGGAGACCGCTCCCGTAAGCAGACCCTGGTGGACTACGGTTTCAGACTACCCTCAGCGCTGGATAACAGGCCGCTGGATTTTGAGGAGTTCGAGAGCCATATAGACCAGATGCTCTTTGTCTCCGCCACGCCAAATGTCTACGAGCAGGAGCACGAGCTGCTGCGGACTGAGCAGATCATCAGGCCTACCGGGCTTCTTGATCCGAGAGTGGATGTCAGGCCGGTGGAGGGCCAGATAGATGATCTGATCTCCGAGGTAAATAAGGAGGCCGCGGGCCACCACAAAGTCCTTATTACTACCCTGACCAAACGAATGGCAGAGGATCTGACTGACTACATGAGAGACGTGGGTATCCGCGTCAAGTACCTCCACTCTGACATTGACACTCTGGAGCGGGCTGAGATCATCCGTGACCTGCGCCTGGATGTTTTCGACGTCCTGGTTGGCATAAACCTCCTCCGTGAGGGGCTGGATATCCCGGAGATCACCCTTGTGGCCATACTGGATGCGGATAAGGAAGGCTTTCTCCGCTCTGAGACCTCCCTGATACAGACCATAGGCCGGGCCGCCAGAAACAGCGACGGCCATGTCATCATGTACGCCGACACCATAACAGAATCCATGAGAGTCGCAATCGATGAGACCGAGCGCCGCCGGACCCTGCAGCAGGCCTACAATGAAGAACACGGCATCACGCCCCAGACCATACAGAAGTCCGTCCGGGATCTGATCTCCATATCTAAGAAGGTGGCGAAAGAGGAGCTGGAATTCTCCGTGGATCCAGAGTCCATGAGCCGAAAGGATCTGGAGAAGCTTATAAAGGATGTCACGAAAAAGATGGAGAAAGCCGCTGCTGAGCTGAACTTCGAGGCAGCAGCGGAGCTGCGGGACAAGATGATAGAGCTCAAGGGAGTCTTGAGAGATCTGGACACATAGTCCTTGACAATAAAAGAATATTGAATATCATTGTAATAGTGAGATGTTACATCACAGTTGTTATGCAAAAACAACTGTGAGGATTTTGAAATATACCATTGACACCCTTGGCAGGAGGCTCAAAGAAAAATCCACGGATAATTCTTTGAACCTCCATAAATACTGTAAAAATATAAGGACGCAGGCATGACTGACAAATACATTCACATCCGCGGTGCCGCGGAGCACAATTTAAAAAATATAGATCTCGATCTCCCACGGGACAAGTTTATCGTCCTCACCGGGCTCTCCGGCTCGGGTAAGTCCTCCCTGGCTTTTGACACTATCTACGCTGAGGGTCAGCGCCGATATATGGAGTCCCTGTCCTCTTACGCCCGCCAGTTTTTGGGCCAGATGGAAAAGCCTAACGTGGAGAAGATCGAGGGGCTTTCCCCCGCCATTTCCATAGACCAGAAATCAACTAACAGGAATCCCAGATCCACCGTGGGCACAGTGACGGAGATCTATGATTATTTCCGTCTTCTCTATGCTCGTATCGGAGTCCCCCACTGTCCTAAATGCGGCAGGGAGATCCGCCGCCAGAGCGTGGACCAGATGGCGGACCAGATCATCACCCTTCCTGAGGGGACCCGCATTCAGCTGCTGGCTCCTGTAGTACGCGGCCGGAAAGGCATGCACCAGAAGCTTTTGGAGCAGGCCCGCCGCAGCGGCTATGTCCGTGTAAATGTGGACGGCAGCGTCTACGACCTCTCTGAGGAGATAAAGCTGGATAAAAATATCAAGCACAATATAGATATCATAGTTGACCGCCTGGTGATAAAGCCCGGCATGGGCCGCCGCAGGCTGGTGGATTCCATTGAAAATGTCTTAAAGCTGGCCGATGGCCTTATGACTGTGGACGTTATCGGCGGAGAGCCCATGGAATTTTCCGAAAATTTTGCCTGTCCCGACTGCGGTATCAGCGTGGATGAGATAGAGCCCCGGAGCTTTTCTTTTAATAATCCTTTTGGTGCCTGCCCTGAATGTGCGGGTCTGGGATTTAGGATGGAGTTTGACGAGGATCTTATGATCCCTGATAAGAGCCTTTCCATAATGAAAGGTGCCATCCAGGTACTTGGCTGGCAGTCCGCCAACCAGAAAGGCAGCTTCACCCATGCCACACTGACGGCCCTGGCCGAAGAATACGGCTTTGACCTGGACACTCCCTTTGAGGACTATCCCCAGGATATCCATGACATTTTAATTTACGGCACCGGCGGCCATGAGGTAAAAGTCCACTACAAGGGTCAGCGGGGCGTGGGCGTCTATGACATTGCATTTGAGGGACTTATCAAAAATGTAGAGCGTCGCTACCGGGAAGTCACCGAGAGTACACGGGCAGAGTACGAGGCCAATTACATGCGCATCACTCCCTGTAAGGCCTGCGGAGGAAAGCGATTAAAGCCCAGTTCCCTTGCGGTGACTGTGGCGGATAAGAATATCTTCGAGGTCACGGATATGTCCGTGAATAAATTATATGACTTCCTGCAGGATCTCCACCTGACGGCTCAGCAGCAGCTGATTGGCGCGCAGGTATTAAAGGAAATCCGGGCCAGAGTCGGCTTTTTAAAGGAAGTGGGGCTGGATTACCTGACATTGACCAGGGCTACCGGCAGCCTTTCCGGCGGTGAAGCACAGCGCATCAGACTGGCTACCCAGATAGGATCCGGCCTGGTGGGAGTGACTTATATTTTAGATGAACCCAGCATAGGCCTGCACCAGCGGGACAATCATATGCTGCTCTCCGCCCTGAGAAACTTGCAGGAGCTGGGAAATACACTGATCGTGGTGGAACACGATGAAGACACCATGCGGGAGGCTGACTTCATAGTAGATATCGGTCCCGGTGCCGGGGAGCACGGCGGCGAGGTGGTAGCCACCGGCACGGCTGAGGAGATCATGGCCTGCGAGGCTTCCATCACCGGGGATTACTTAAGCGGCAGAAAGGTCATTCCTGTGCCGAATGAGCGCAGAAAACCCAGCGGCTGGCTGACTGTACAGGGTGCTGCTGAGAACAACCTGCAAAATATCAATGTAAAATTTCCTCTGGGAGTGATGACGGCGGTAACCGGCGTTTCCGGCTCCGGGAAGAGTTCCCTGGTAAACGAGGTGCTGTACAAGAATCTGGCGAGAAAATTAAACCATGCCCGCTGTATTCCGGGTAAGTTTAAAGGCATAGATGGGTTGGAGCAGCTGGATAAAGTCATCTGCATTGACCAGTCTCCCATAGGACGGACGCCCCGTTCGAATCCTGCCACCTATACCGGAGTCTTTGACCTCATAAGGGATCTTTTTGCGGCCACGGCGGATGCCAAAGCCCGCGGCTATAAGAAGGGCCGCTTCTCTTTTAATGTAAAAGGCGGACGCTGCGAGGCCTGCTCCGGAGACGGCATCATCAAGATAGAGATGCATTTCCTGCCGGATGTCTATGTGCCCTGCGAAGTATGCAAGGGCAAGCGCTACAACCGGGAGACCCTGGAAGTAAAGTACAAGGGCAAGAGCATATATGACGTGCTGGATATGACAGTGGAGGAGGCTGTGGGCTTTTTCTCCAACGTGCCCTCCATCACGAGAAAGATACAGACCCTCTACGACGTGGGCCTGGGATATATCAAGCTGGGACAGCCTTCCACCACCCTCTCCGGCGGAGAGGCTCAGCGCATAAAGCTGGCCACGGAGCTTAGCCGCCGCAGCACCGGGCGGACCATCTACATCCTGGATGAGCCCACAACGGGTCTTCATTTCGCCGATGTCCACAAGCTCATCGAGATCCTCCACCGCCTGGCCGAGGGAGGAAACACCGTGGTGGTCATCGAACACAATATGGATGTCATAAAGACCGCGGATTACATCATCGATCTCGGCCCCGAAGGCGGCGACGGCGGCGGCACCGTCATAGCCCAGGGGACGCCGGAGCAGGTCGCAGAGAATCCCATATCCTATACAGGTCAGTTTGTGAAGAAGTACTTATAAAAAGGCCCCGCATATAGCAGGGCACGAACTTTCGGGGAGTGCTTCCCGGATTTGGGGGATCCGGGAAGCTTGAGTTATGAAAAATCATATTAGCCTCACGGCTAGTATGTTTAGAAGTATAAAATGATAATGTGTTGAAATTGTGTTTGAAATATTAAAAATTCATAATGTGGTGCTTTCCGGGAGCACTCATCCCAAGCAAAATCCCGGGAACAGGCTAATAGAATAACAAGTACCCATCTGTGCTTTGTTTCAAGGACGCCTCAGACCGTATTCCTGCGTCTTCGCATCATGAGTGCCGCTGCGATCACAACCGCAAAGGCTATCACTGTGATCGTACCTGCGGCAAGCGGCAGGTTCGTGTCGCCTGTCTTAGTCCCGGAGGCAGTGCCCTCTATGGAGACGTCATCGAACTCGATCTCCTCAGTCGGGTCATTGATGTGTTCCCTGACGACCGTGTTGCCGTCCAGGATGATGTCCTCAAAGAAAACTATTGTCTGGCCGGCAAGGTCAGTGGCATCGATCTCGAAAGGCACTTCGACCACTCCGTCGGCCTCGTCTGCCGTGAACGTCACTGTGGATGTCACTGCTTCGCCGCCAATCAGGAGCGGCTCGTCTGTCTCGGGGTCCACGGTGTCCGCATCCTCAGGAAGAATGTATGCGGTACCAATCACAGTGTACTCATAACCCGGGATCAGATTGCTGTAGTAGACGGTATCGGTAAGCCTTACACTTGCAAGAGGGGACGCCGTCTGTGTTCCGGTGTCCTCTGCGACGGCGTAGGTCTTGATACCGGGGAAGTGCACTGTCTGACTCTCATCGGTGATGTCCGTATGGGAGGCAGCAAGATAATCCCCGAGGTACAGGAACTCGTATGCCACGACATCGTGACCCTCAAGGCCCGTCGCGTCAAAAGTGAACTCCAGCTCAATGGATCCGTCGCTCTCATCAGGGGTGAACGTCGCCTCGGCGGCCACTTCCTCACCGCCTACGGTAAGGATCTCACCGGTCTCCCTGTCCATGAGGGCTCCTTTAAGGGTGTACTCGTAGCCGGTGTAGAGATCATGGTACTCGACCGTATCAACGAGTGTCTGCTCGCCCAGCGCATAGGAGATGTGATTCTCCGTCATGGAGTCGATCAGGGTAGTACCGATCTCAGGGATGTAAGCCGTCTGGTCAAGATCCTCGATATCCCTGTGCTCAGCGATCTCTGCCCCGTTAAGGGTAAGGCTCTCAAAAGCTACCAGGGCGGCACTGTCAAGACCGTCCACCGTGAAGTACAGAGCCTCCGAGCCATCTTCGGTCTCAGCCGTAAAGGTCGCACTTGCGGTCACCGCATTGCCGTCAGCGTCAACAAGGGGCTCTCCGGTCTCCTTGTCCATAATGACTCCGCTGATGGTGTATTCATAGCCCGGGATGAGGTTGTGATAATCCACGACATCCTTTACGGTAACGGTTCCATCATCAGGGTTGGCTACCTTGATGTCAACTTCCTCACCGTCTTCGCCCACAACAGTCATGTCGGAAGCGGTAGTGTGGATGACAGGGATCTTCACGCACTGATCCTCGTCAGTCAGGTCTTCGTGTACCGCAGCAATGGCTCCGTCCACTGTAAGCAGATCCTCATATGCTACAACGGTCTCGCCCTGCATGCCGGATGCGTCAAAGGTGAATATCACCTCGACTGTGCCGTCAGTGGCTTCAGTGGTGAAAAGCGTCTCTGCCGTCACCGGGTTTCCATCGGCATCAAAAACAGGCGTCCCGTCGGCATACATGAGTGTCCCTTCCATGATGAAGTCCTCACCTATGGGCAGGCTCTCGTATGCCACGGTATCGATGATGATCGCCTCCTCAGTGCCCTTGGTGATGTGATCCAGAGTATCGGATCCCACGGCCGTCGTTCCTATTTCAGGAATATAGTCAGTCTGGTCCTCGTCTTCAATGTCCGCATGCACCGCATAGTTATAACCGTTCATGGTCAGGTCCTCAAATGCCACTACCGCTTTTCCTGCAAGGTTCACGCCGGAGAAGGTGAACGTAATGTCAACGTACCCATCGGAGTCTTCAGGGGTAAAAGTGGTGGATTCCGTGATCTCATTCCCATTATCATCAAGGGCCTTCACAAAACCGGTTTCATCAGCATCATTGAGGTTATCGCCGACATCCTCGTCATAGATATATTCATCGTCAATGTTCCCACCGTCAGGATCCTCATCATCGGGCTCTTCGCTGTCAACAGCATCTTCAGTATCCATACCGCTATCCTTCAGGTACAGTGTACCGGTGATCGTATACTCTTTTCCGGGGATGAGGTTGCTGTATGTCACCCTGTCAACCACAGTGATGTCCTCGTCGGCCATGGATGCGTTTATCCCTGTATCGGAATCCGCAGCGTGGGTCCCGATCTCGGGGATATGGATCTGCTGGCTCTCATCGTCAGGGTCCTCATGGCTGCCTACGAGCTCTTCATCGCCGTCATTGTCATAGTATACGTACTCGAAAACTACAAGTGTGTCTCCGGCAAGGCCCTCAGTATCGATGTCGACCGGCATGGTGACAGTGCCGTCTGAATCCTCAGGGGTAAAGTCCATGGTCCAGGTGAGCGGGTTCCCATCACTGCCGGATATGAAGGAGCTCGTTGTCAGGTCATAGACCATTGCCTTCACGGTGTAGGAACAGCCGGCATCCATGTTGGAATAGGCTATGTCATCGTTGATGGTCACTTCGTTGTCGGCAGGAGCCATCTGCTCGCCGGTCCCGGCGTTGCAGGCTTTAGTCCCGATCTCGGGGAAGTGCACCGTCTGCTCCTCGTCCGTCATGTCGTAATGTACGGCGTATGTCCTGCTGCTGTGCTCAAGGGTCTCGCCTGCCACAACGCTCTTTCCTGCCAGCAATGATCCGTCGAAAGGTCCGAATTTGACTTCCACGGATCCTGAAGTGCCGTCTGCCGTGAAAGCAGCGGAGCCCGTGATCTCCCTGCCATCCGCATCAGTCATCGGCTCCCCTGTGTCTTCATAATAAAGCGTACCGCTGATGGTGTATTTCCACCCGGTCTTCACGTTACTGTAATCCACTGTATCCACGATGGTCACTTCCCCATCGGCGTTTGACACGTCAATGCCGGTCTCAGCGTCAACGGCGCGAGTGCCGACCCCGGGGAAATGCACGGTCTGGTTCGTGTCAGCTGCGTCCTCGTGGAACGTAACAAGCTCTCCATCTTTATCATAGATGTACTCGAACACGACCACGTCATGCCCGGCCAGTGCCGAGGCGTCAAATGTTACCTCGATGTCCAACGTCCCGTTCCTGGTGCTGGCGATGAAGTTTGTGGTCTCTGTTATCTCGTTGCCGGCCGCATCCTTAAGGAAAGCACTGTCCGTGGCATCCCACAGTTTGGTGACGACCTCATAGAACCGACCCTTTGTCATATCGGAATAGGACAGGGTATCAAGGATGGCCACAGCGGTATCGGCGAACATGTACTTGGTGCCTGAATCCTCATCCTTAGCGTTGGTGGAAAGAGCGGGCATGTCGCCATCCACCACGGTGCCCAGATCCACTGTATAGCTGTCCATAGATATGGTTACATCAAAGGACACAAGATTCAGATCCGCATTGGCATCGCAGGAAAGCTCGGTCACTGTATAGGTGTCGTAAGGCAGGGCTCCCAGGGAATCGTCAACTTTGGCGGTGCCAAACCACACGCCGTCAGTTATTATTCTGTTCCCATCGACAATGCAGCTGCCGCCGTTAGTGTTATACGAATGCGCCACGTGATCTGACCCGGTGCTGTAATAACCGTTTTCATTAGTGTAAACTATGTGACTCTCATTCGTTGACTTGCTGGTGATCTCAAACGGCACCCCTGAAAGAAGATTTCCGTAAGTGTCTTTCTTGGTAAAGGAGAAATCTCCTCTCTTTATGCTGTCGGAGACCTCGTACTCATTGCCGCCTGAAAGCTGCGCCAGGTCGCCGTCCTGTGTGACGGTCCCGAACCACACGGCACCGTCGGTCTTATCGCCTGTGTCGGAGTTGACGTAATACATGCTGTCGGTGGTGTAGCCTTCAGGGCTTAAAGTCTCCTCAACGGTAAACACGCCGATGGGGAGGATTTCCCGGCCATTGCAGTAATACAGGTCATCACTGCCTGAAACAAGGTGATCATCATCCAACATTGCAAAAGCGTCTTCATCCGTCTCGATCACCCATGTCCGCGTGGCATTCAGGGCGCTCACGGATTTCGCGCTGGTGTGATCTCCGGGATCCACCGCATAGTATTTTACGGTGAACTGCGCACCGGCAAGGGATGCGCTGCCCTGCGCACCGGACTCACCGGTATCCCTGTCAATCTTCGTAAGGGAGATGGTGAGCGGGTCGTAAGTGGCTGTCTCGGTGGATTTCACTGTAGCCGTCTTCCCTGACTTCACATCAGCCGTATATGCAGTAGTATCAAGGGCATAACCGGGCGAGGCGGAAATCTCCTTCACGTAATACGTGCCGATGTCCATTTCCACGGTCCCTGTGCCGCCTTCCTCATCAGTGGTGAGGGTCACGGTGTTCCCATAAACGTCAGTGGCTGCAATGGTGCATGAACTGTTGGTGTACACACCGTATACGGCTCCCGCAAGACTGTAGTTGCAATTTCCGGCGGTGATACTGACCGTCTCCGAACTGGCGGCCTTTTTTAAGGTCACATAACCGGTAGGCAGATAATAAGCAAGAACGACATCCTGTTTATCTGAATCTTCCGGTTTGATCTTATATACCTGAAATGAATCAGGAATATTATCCGTATTGGCTTTCCATTTGCTGACAATGCCTTTAACCGCCGTCTGCAGATCATCATCAACTCCTTTATTCCAGTCGCTGCTTCCATACACGTAAGATGCGGCAATGTGCGTAACCGCATAATATTGTGTGCTGCTGTCATAAACTATGTCATAATCACTGGACAATATGTTTATTAATCCCAATGGGTCGCCGGAATCATTATACCCCGGCCCATTATACCCATAGTACAGCACGGCACGCATATAATCATTGGGATAATAATCTGCTGTCCATGTACCCTCTATATGTGTCTTTTTTGGCTGCATGCAGAACGCATATCCATAATCAGACTCCTCCGCATCATTTGTGGTATAAGTAAAATAGTGGGTATGGTATGTTCCGTCCTCATAATAAATGTTGTTTTTCGCTGTCAGCGTGACGCTGATCGAATCAGGATATCTCGAAGATGCAGTTGCAAGCGAATAGGAGGCAAGCGAATAGCCTGAATTCATGAAGGGATTTTCTTCATCCTCCACCTTACTGCCGTTGTTAACGATATCCATATTGAAACCTGAAGACCCGGTGTCGGTTTCCTGTGAACTTATCTCCGACGCGTCTGACGCAAATGCCGTGATCAGTTCCGCCCCTGAACTGCCGGCCATAGTAAGCGCCATTGCCGCACACAGGATGACCGACAGGGGCTTTTTTAGTTTCTTCCTTATTGTATCAGCTGTCTTGTTCATCGTGTTTCCTCCTCCTTTTTGGATTTTTGTATCTATATGGAACATTCACCTTTCGGGGAATGGAATGATATTTAGCCCCATAGAAGATGTCTGTTGTTAAAAAGACCTTTGCCGACAGGGATTTCTCTTAACATGTCAGAAATATCCAGAGAACTATTTTTACTTTGAAATGCTTTCCGCCAGAATTATTATGATTAAAAACTGCGGGAATGCCTGTATTTGATTGTGTACTTCTGTGAATCACTTCGGTTGATCAGGCCAAGATGAATCAGTCTGCTACAGATACAGCGGAAAGGATGACCTCCTCTCCGAGAAGTGTGTTTATTGTAAAAATAAATTTCAGAAAAATCAATCCCAAAACCGCAAATAAAAAATTTTCGTTGAAACTGCACAGCCCTTTTCCGGATCCGGCATTAAAAATACCCGCCACAATGGCAGGCAGCATGAAATGTGTATATCAAGACTTAGCGTTTGTATTTTACGTGTATGGTATGAACGAAGCATCGTATGAACAAAGAGCTTTGTGCATTTTGACGAAAGGCGGCTACCCCTCACACGGCAGCCAGTGCGCTTAAATGAATGCTCCAGGTTCGCTTGAAAACATGCATATAATTGCACTGGCTGTCTTTGAAAAAGATAACTGCCGAAACTCATGGATGCCCCGCTGACATTAGCGGCGACAGCACCGTCTTTCCGGTCTTCCTTGTCTCATCCATCAGTATTATTCTCTGGTTCTCTGATCCCCTGAATGAAAGCATAAGATTTTTCTGCTCCTCTATGAACGGACCATCTACCAGGACATCTATATAGCTGAGCAGCTCCTCCGTGCGGGGAGTATATTTTTTGCCGCCCTCAGCCAGGTCTGTCTCTAAAATATAGCCGGTGAATGCCCATACCGTCTTATTTGGATATGTTTCTTTCACTTTCTTGACGAAATCCACCAGATCGAGCTGGTTCTCCGGCTCAAAGGGGTCACCCCCAAGAAGGGTCAGACCCTTTATATAATCCGGCTTTAATTCATCCATAATGGTCTGCTGGACCTCCTCGGTAAAAGGCTCTCCGCTGGTGAAGCTCCAGGTGTCCGGCTGGAAACAACCTTTGCACCTGTTACGACATCCGGATACAAAGAGGCTGACCCTCACTCCGGTACCGTTCTCTGTACTGAACGGTTTTATTCCTGAATAATACATGTTTATTTTCTCCGTTTAAGAAGACAGCCCCGCCGAAGCGAGGCAGTCTAACAATTCAAAACGCACATCAAAGATGTAACACCCTCTCTTTGATCTCCTGGGTCCTGCCCTGGTTCCAGAACTGGGTGCCGATGTATCCGCAGGTACGGCGGGCGACATTCAGCTTATTCTGATCACGGTTGCCGCACTGGGGGCACTCCCAGATGAGCTTCCCGTCCTCTTCCTTTATCTGGATCTCGCCGTCAAAGCCGCACACCTGACAGTAGTCGCTCTTGGTATTCAGCTCCGCGTACATGATATTGTCATAGATGTACTGCATCACCGCGATGACCGCGTCGATATTATTCTGAAGGTTCGGGACCTCCACGTAGCTGATGGCTCCGCCCGGGGAGAGAGCCTGAAACTGTGACTCGAACTTAAGCTTCTCGAAAGCATCGATCTCCTCTGTGACGTGGACATGATAACTGTTGGTAATGTAATTCTTGTCCGTCACATGGGGGATGACCCCGAATCTCTTCTGGAGGCATTTCGCAAACTTGTATGTGGTGGACTCTAAGGGTGTGCCGTAAAGGCTGAAATCGATATTCTCTTTTGCCTTCCACTTAGCGCAGGCCTCATTCATGTGCTTCATGACTTCCAGGGCGAAAGGAGTGGCGCTGGGATCGGTGTGGGACTTCCCTGTCATGTAGCGGACGCACTCGCACAGGCCGGCATAGCCCAGGGAAATGGTGGAATATCCTCCGTGGAGAAGCTTATCGATCTTCTCGCCCTTTTTCAGGCGGGCGAGAGCGCCGTACTGCCACAGTATGGGAGCCACATCGGAGGGTGTGCCCGTGAGACGCTCATGGCGGCACATCAGGGCACGATAGCACAGCTCAAGACGCTCATCAAAAATCTTCCAGAACAGATCCATATCTCCGCCGGAGGAGCAGGCCACGTCTACCAGATTGATGGTGACCACGCCCTGGTTAAATCGGCCGTAGTATTTCGGCTTGCCGGTCTCGGGATCCACGTAGGGAGTCAGGAAAGAACGGCATCCCATGCAGGTGTAGCAATGGCCCTCGCCATTTTTATCTATCTTATTCTGGAGCATGATCTTCTCGGAAATGTAATCCGGAACCATCCTCTTTGCGGTGCACCTGGCAGCCAGCTGGGTCAGATACCAGTACTTGCTGCCCTCGCGGATATTGTCCTCCTCCAGGACGTAAATCAGCTTGGGGAAAGCCGGGGTGATGTACACGCCCTGCTCGTTCTTGATGCCCTGGATACGCTGCTTTAATACTTCCTCGGTGACCATGGCCAGATCATCCCTGAGCTGTCCCTCGGGGACCTCATCCAGATACATGAAAATGGTGATAAATGGTGCCTGGCCATTGGTGGTCATAAGGGTGATGACCTGATACTGTATCATCTGTACTCCCTGTTTGACCTCTTTTCTGACCCTCATCTCGGCAATCCGGGCGATGGTATCCTCGTCCGCCTCGACTCCGGAAACCTTAAACTCCTCTGCCACTTCCCTTTTGTACTTGTCACGGGACACCTGCACAAAAGGAACCAGATGAGCCAGGGAAATGCTCTGTCCGCCGTACTGGGAGCTGGCGATCTGAGCCACGGCCTGGGTGGCCACATTGCATGCAGTGGAGAAGCTCTTGGGCGTCTCTATCATAGTCTCGCTGATGACAGTGCCGTTTTGGAGCATATCTTCAAGATTCACCAGACAGCAATTGTGCATGTGCTGGGCAAAATAGTCGGCATCGTGGAAATGGATGATACCCTGCTCGTGAGCCTCCACGATATCCTGGGGCAGGAGGAACCTCTTGGTAATATCCTTGCTGACCTCCCCGGCCATGTAGTCACGCTGCACACTGTTCACTGCAGGGTTCTTATTTGAATTCTCCTGCTTCACTTCCTCATTGTCGAACTCCAGGAGGCTTAAAATCTGCTCGTCAGTGGAATTCGCCTTGCGGACCATAGCCCTCTTATAACGGTAAGTGATGTAATTCCTGGCCACGGAAAAGGCCCGCTGGTTCATGATCTGATTTTCCACCAGATCCTGGATCTCCTCAACTCCCAGCGCTCTGGTCATGCCCTCACAGATAGTCCTCATGTTCGCGGAGATAACTGCTATCTGCTCCGGCGTCATCTTTTCCGCATCTGTAACGCTGTTGTTCGCCTTGATCACGGCATTCGTGATTTTAGTCAAATCAAAAGGCACCTCCGTGCCGCTTCTCTTGATGATCTTCATATGGCTCTCCTCTTTTCTTTCTTATTTCCTCAATAAATCGGACATCGAAAATCATACTACCATATCTTGTGGTCTATTGCAAGAGTAAATTCTAGATATTGTGGTCTTTTTTATAATTCTGTCACTGTTTAGACGGCCCCTCCACGTATATTCGCAATCCGCCAGCTCTACGCTGGCTTCTCCGCCCCTATCGGGGCTATGATTGCTCATATATGTGGAGGTCACCTGTTTTACAGCCTACGGGATTAAAAAAAGTCGCTTCTAAGCAAGCTTAAAGCGACTTCTTTTCAATCCCTGCGCCGTCTAAACAGTGACGCTTGTGAGCACGTACAGCCTCGAATCAAAATCCTGGCAGGTCAGCACATCCTCCCTCTCAGACCTGACCCCGGCGCTCTCGTCGGTGGTGATAAGTCCCAGGTACATGAGTTCGTCCCCATAGGATTCCACTCCGCTTATGCTGTTGTGATAGCAAAGATCCGGATCCAGGCCGGTGAGCTTCACACGGGTGAAAGCCTCGTTCACTTTTGCAAGTATGCGGTACCAGCCCACGATAGCCGTCCTCTTATCCTCGCTCACCACCATCCAGGCCGCCTCATTTTTCTCATATGGGCTCTGGAGGCGGTAGAAAGTTCCGAACTGGAGCAGTCTGCGGTATTTCTTCACAAACCTCACCTGCTCCTTTATCTCCTCTATCTCTTCGGGAGGGAGGATATTGAGATCCAGCTCGTAACCAAATGTCCCGAAGCAGGCCACATTCGCCCTGGTGTGCAGGGGAGTGACCCGATGGAGCTGGTGGTTGGGCACCACGGAGACGTGGGCTCCCATGCTGCTGATGGGATAGCAGTATGAGGTGCCGTACTGTATCTTAAGCCTCTCGATGGCGTCAGTGTCATCACTGCACCAGCACTGGGGCGCATAATAGAGCATGCCCGGGTCAAAGCGTCCGCCGCCGCTGGCGCAGGACTCGAAAAGCACTTTCGGGAACTCGCTGGTCAGCCGCTCATATAAATCATAGACCCCCAGAATATATCGGTGAAATACCTCGCCCTGCCTGTCTGCCGGCCATCCCGCAGAGTAGCACTCGGTGATGCAGCGGTTCATATCCCACTTGATATAGGAAATCTTCGCCTCCCGGAGGATCTTGGAAATCATTCCGTAGATGCAGTCCACCACTTCTTTCCGGGAGAAATCCAGTACATACTGATACCTGCCGTGGGGGGGGGGGGGGGGCCGCGCCCCCCCGCCCGCCCCCCAGCCGGGGGGGGCGGGGGCGGGGGGCGGGGGGGGGGGGCGGGCGGGGGGGCGGGGGGG
>JAJPYU010000160.1 GCA_021204765.1 Clostridiales bacterium | reverse complement strand
CATACTTGCGCATTGTCTCGATACCGTTGCCCAGCTCAAAGCAGATTCCCTCTAAAAGGCTGCGCAGCATATCGCGTTTGGATGTGGCCAGAGTCACGTTGGCGAACTCTCCCTTGGCCATGTTGTTCCAGTCCGGCGTTGAGCGTCCCTGGAAATAGGGCACACACAGGCAGCCGTTGGCTCCGATCGGGGAGGCGGTGACCTCCGCGTTTATCTCATCGTAAGAACAGCCCGGATAAAACTCCCTGCAAAACCAGTCAAAAGCCGAGCAGCAGGTGAGCACGCTGGATTCCAGGATATACTGGCCGCAAATAGAGGAAAAGTTACAGATAACATCCTGTTCCAGATTTTCCGGGACATGGTCTATGTTGGTGATAAGAAATCCGCCGGTCCCCGCAGTCACAGAGGTCACTCCGCTCTTTACCACTCCCTGTCCTATGGCACCGCACTGCTGGTCCCCTCCGGAGGTTATGACCGGTATTCCTTCAGGGCAGCCGGTGAGATCCGCAAAACCCTTTGTTGTAGTGCCTATGACGCTTCCGGGCTCAACCAGCTCACAAAGCTTATCCTCCTCCACCCGGAAAATATCCAGGAGCTCAGGATCCCACTCATGGGTATAGAGGTTCATGAGATGGGAGCGGCTGCCGTAGGTGTAATCGGTACGCAGCTTACCAGTCATCAGGTAATTCAGATAATCCGGAATTACGAGGAACTTATAAGTCCTGCGGTAAATCTCCGGACGCTCCTCCCTTATCCAGGTCATCTTACTGGCCGAAAACACAGGGTTTACCCTGGAGCCGCACAGGGCAAACACCCTGTCATTTTGATCGTTCAGCGCCTCGCAGATCCCATTGGTTCTCTTATCCTGCCACATGATGGCATATCCCAGGGGGCGTATGGTCTTATCCACCGGAATGACAGAGGATCTCTGGGAGGTCATAGTAACGGCATCAATATCATGACCATCCTGCTTTGCCTTAAGCGAAACATTTTTCACGATGGAATACAGGGCATTTTCCCAGTCGGAAGGATTCTGCTCCACCCATCCGTTTCCGATGTAATCCACTTTGTAGAGATACTGTTCGTCCGCCAGCAGCTCTCCCTCGTGTGTGAGCAGCATGCCTCTCATACTGGAGGTACCTACGTCAAGTACAAGAATATTCATTTGAAAACTCTCCTTTCCTTATTTTCAGAAAATGTCTTTTGAGAATTCCTGCCGCCTTACAAAATTTTTTCTCCCGGGATATGTACAAAACACTTCGCAGGCCGTGTCTTTCTCTGTTGTGATTACATCATAATCTACGCAAAATCAGTATTCAACATTTTTTCAGGTGTTGCACATTTGTTCATGGGGTGTTGCACATCTGTTCATAAAGCATTACCGTTCACACGGTAGCAGAACAATTATATGGATACTTCAAGCTTGCTTGAAAGTAGATATATAACTGTTCTGGCTACCGTGTGAACAATAGTGAATAATAGTCAAAAAAGAAAATGCAGAATATACAGACTTACACAGCGAAAGACCCCGCAGCATTACGCTGCGGGGTCTTCCAATATTTCATAATGTCAAAGAAAGTTTACTTGGCTGCCAGTGCCTTTTCAATCTCCTCAGTGAGCATAGGCACGACCTTATTGAGGTCACCTACGATACCGTAATCAGCCACGTCGAAGATGGGAGCATCCTCATCCTTGTTGATGGCGATAATCAGGTCTGACTCCTCCATGCCGGCCACGTGCTGGATAGCACCGGAGATGCCGATGGCGAAGTACACTTTAGGGCGGACCGTCTTGCCGGTCTGACCGACCTGCAGGTCTTTCGGCTTCCAGCCTGCGTCTACCACTGCACGGGAGCAGGACACGGTGCCGCCGACAACTGCTGCCAGCTCTTCCAGGATCTTGAAATTCTCCGGGGAGCCGACTCCACGGCCACCGGAAACCAGAATCTTGGCATCCTGGATGTCCACGACATCAGCCACGTTCTTGACGATGTCAAGGATCTCAACGTAATTGTGGTTCGGGGTAAAGCCCGGGTTGTACTCGATGATCTCAGCCACAGCATCGGGATTCGGGGCGTTCTTCTGCATGACGCCGGGACGGACGGTAGCCATCTGGGGACGGTTGTCCGGGCAGGCGATGGTGGCGATGGTGTTGCCGCCGAAAGCAGGACGGGTCATGAGCAGCTGTCTGTGATACTGCTCCTGTCCCTCTATGGGCTGCATGGGGAAATCGCCGATGGCCAGTGAGGTGCAGTCGGCGGTAAGGCCGGTAGCTACTCTGGCGGATACACGAGGGCCAAGGTCACGTCCGATGGCGGTGGCGCCTACCAGCATGATCTCGGGCTTGAACTCATTGATGACGGATGCCAGGGCGTGAGCGTAAGGCTCGGTCCTGTATACCTCCAGCTCAGGGTCGTCGACAACGATGACCTTATCTGCACCGTAGACAGCCAGGTTCTGAGCCAGGTCTTTTACATTGTGTCCGATCAGCACGGCTACGACTTTCTCGTCCAGGTCGTTGGCCAGATTCCTGGCCTCACCCAGAAGCTCGTAAGCAATCGAACCGATCTCATTATCTACCTGCTGAGCGAATACATATACGTCTTTGTACTGCTCAATTAAGGATTTTTCCATTGCTGCCATATCAATATCTCCTTTCTCTTACAGTCCGCATACGTGTTTCTCAGTCATCTTGCCCATCAGGTAAGAGACAGCTTCCTCGGTATCCAGGGTGATCTTCTCACCGGCGCCCTTACGGACCTTGTCGGATGCCTTGGCGATCTTGGTCGGGGAACCGGCCAGACCGATATTGGAATCATCCAGGGTATCAAGGTCTGCTCTGCTCCACGTGGTGATCTCGGCATCACAGGCATCGAAGATACCGCCGGGTGTCATATAACGGGGATCATTAAGCTCTGACAGGCAGGTGATCAGGCAGGGCATCTGCGCTTTCAGGACATGATACCTGTCATCAAACTGACGCTGTACGATGACGGAGTCTCCATCGATCTGGATATTCTGGGCATATGAGATAACCGGAATGTCAAGGTGCTCGGAGATCTGGGGACCAACCTGTGCGGTATCACCGTCGATAGCCTGACGGCCGGTGATCACCAGATCATAATCCAGCTTGCGGATGCCCGCGGCGACTGTGGAGGAGGTGGCCCAGGTGTCAGCGCCGCCCAGGCAGCGGTCTGTGATCAGAACGCCGTGGTCGACTCCCATAGCCATGGCCTCGCGGAGCACGTCTGTGGCCTTGGGAAGTCCCATGGTAAGCACTGTAACATCTGCCCCATACTGGTCTTTGATACGAAGGGCTGCCTCGACGGCTGCCTTGTCATCAGGGTTCATTATAGTCAGCATGGCCGCTCTGTTTAAGGTCCCGTCGGGATTGAACTGAACGCCGCCGGCTGTATCAGGTACCTGTTTGATGCAAACTACTATCTTCATCATTCATCCTCCTCTTAAGCCAAGATATTTGAAGAGATAACCATGCGCTGTACTTCGCTGGTGCCCTCATAGATCTCGGTGATCTTGGCATCGCGCATCATACGCTCGATCTCATACTCTCTGATGTAGCCGTAGCCGCCGTGGAGCTGTACGCACTTGGTGGTGACTTCCATAGCCACCTCTGCGGCCATCAACTTCGCCTCAGCAGCCTCGAAGCCGTAGGACTTCTGGGTGTCCTTGGCCATGGCTGCGCGGTATACCATGTACTGGGCGGCCTGCACCTTGGTGGCCAGGTCAGCCAGCACGAACTGAGTATTCTGGAACTTGGAAATGGCTCTGCCGAACTGTTTCCTCTCTTTTACGTAAGCGATGGTCTTCTCAAGAGCGCCCTCGGCGATACCCAGTGCCTGCGCGGCGATACCGATACGTCCTCCGTCCAGGGTGTGCATTGCGATGCCAAAGCCCTTGCCCTGCCTGCCAAGCATGTTCTCTTTCGGGATGCGGCAGTCAGTGAAGATCAGCTCGTAGGTGGATGAACCGCGGATACCCATCTTATTCTCCTTCACTCCGAAGGTGAATCCGGGTGTGCCCTTCTCGACTATAAAGGAGGAAATCTCCTTCTGCATACGGCCGCGCTTCTCGACTTTCCCGGTGACAGCGATGATGATGTAGACATCAGCCTCTTTGCCGTTGGTGATGAAGCACTTGGAGCCGTTAAGTACCCACTCATCTCCGTCCAGGACGGCCTTGGTCTGCTGGCCCTGTGCGTCAGTGCCGGCGCCGGGCTCGGTCAGTCCGAAAGCACCCAGCTTCCTGCCGGCGGCCAGGTCGGGAACATACTTTTTGATCTGCTCCTCAGTGCCGTAGGTCAGGATGGGGTCGATGCACAGTGAGGTGTGGGCGGAAAGGATAACCGCTGTGGTGGCGCACTTCTTTGCCAGCTCCTCAACGCACATGGCGTAAGTCAGGATATCGCAGCCCTGACCCTCCAGCTCCTTACTGACAGGGATGCCGAGGAAGCCGTATTTTGCCATCTTCTCAACGGTCTCCCTGGG
>JAJPYU010000217.1 GCA_021204765.1 Clostridiales bacterium | reverse complement strand
ATCTGGCGATTATAGCCCTGAGTCAGGATGATGGTAAAGCTCCTCCGCCCGGTCTGGGTCACCCGGCAGCGGCGGGTGGTGACATCAAGATCCTCCAGGTAGACGCCGCCACGCAGCTTTTCTAAAAAATCCTCAGTCAGGTCCCGGTTCACCATAACCTGATATTCCTTTTCGTGGTGGTTCCCGGCACGTAGGATGGGGTTTACCAGATCCCCTCTATTTGTCAAAAGGATCAGCCCCTCAGAGCTCTTATCCAGACGTCCTATTGGGTATATCCTGGTGGGATAGTCTATAAAGTCTATTATATTATCAGGATCCCGCCTGCTGGTGGTGCAGACCACTCCTTTCGGCTTATTGAAAGCTATGAGAACCTCTTTCTCGCCTGCCTTCACCGGGAGCCCCTTAAAAGTGACAGCCATGCCCGGCTCCACCGCGTCGCCCAACAGGGCGACCCGGCCGTCTATGGTCACGTCCCCTGCCTCAATGCACCTGTCGGCCTCCCGCCTGGAGCATACTCCGGCCTCGCTTAAATATCTGTTGATGCGGACTGCGCCGCCATTATCTTCCATATATGATTCATTCCCTCCGTGTACATAGACTCGTATGGTTTATAAAAGTAACCGCCTGCTTTCCATTAAAATTCCATCTGAAAGTCTGCCTTGCGGATTTTTCCCAACTATGATATTATATCTCTACATGGACTGCGTGGCTGGAATGCCACGTTCCCATACCCCGCAACCGTAGTCTAAAGGATAGAACGCAGGACTCCGACTCCTGTAATGTGGGTTCGATTCCCGCCGGTTGCATTTTCTATATCAAAATAATTTTATGATCTCCCGGGCGACTTCCCCGGGAGTCTTGCCGTCTGAGGGCACTGCCAGATCCGCGGCGGCCTCGTAGGCAGGGCGGCGCTTTTCCATGAGTTCAGCAATATACTCCACATTCATGTGCCCGTTAAGGATTGGGCGTGACTGGCTTCGGTGGACCCTCTCATATATGGTCTCCGGCTCTCCGGTGAGCAGTATGATAGTGCCGCAGTTCTTCATAAGAGCCACATTTTCCGGACGAAGCACGCATCCCCCGCCGCAGGAAATTATGGCCGGCTCCATCCCAGCGATCCTCCTCAGCAAGTCTGTCTCCTTATCCCGGAAGTACTCCTCGCCATAACACTCGAACATGTCGCTGATGCTCATGCCGTTTTCACGGACTATCTCATCGTCCATCTCAATCTGCCTGACATCCAGCATTCCTGCCAATTCCAGTGAAGTCGAAGACTTTCCCGTACCCATAAAACCTATTAAAAATATATGTTTTTTCAACTTAATTTTCTCATTCATGCTTATTCTTCGCAGTCCTTTTACCTGCTGAATTTATTTTACTTCTCACCAACACCCCGGGTACCCCGCTGCCGGTGCTAAGAGGACTGATATATTAAGCCAAAACAATCAAATCCCCGGCATTCACCTGCGCCGTCCTCCGCCTCCGAACATAAGGAGAAGCCTCAGCAGCTGGAGGATTATAGCCGCGGCACTGGCCACATAGGTCATGGCCGCCGCCGTCAACACTTTCCGCGTGTAAGGAAGCTCCTGTTCGCTGAGCACACCTGTGCGCTCCAGCTCCCGCATGGCCCGGTGGGAAGCGTTAAATTCCACCGGCAGGGTCACCAGCTGGAATATCACCGTAACGGAAAACATCCATATCCCGATTGTAAGGAGCAGGCTGTTGCTGCCGCCAATGATGGCTCCAAAGACTATGAGTGGCCATGACACCCAGGAACAGAACTTTGTCACCGGCACCAGGGCTCCCCGGAAACGCAGGGGAACATATCCCATCTGATGTTGAATGGCATGGCCGCATTCATGGGCCGCCACTCCCACTGCTGCCACAGAACGGTTATTATAAACCGTATCCGACAGGGCCAGGGTCCTGTTCATGGGATTATAGTGGTCGGTCAGGCTCCCATTTACATGGGTGATCTGTACGTCATTGATCCCGGCCATGGAAAGTATCCTCATGGCCGCCTGGGCGCCTGTCATCCCGGACAGGCTCCTCACCTTTGAAAATTTATTGTACGTTCTCTTGAGCCTCGCCTGGGCCGCCAGGCAGATGATGACGCCGATGATCACCAGGACGTACGTCCAGCTGAAGTAATACGTGCCGTAACCCATTCCATAATATGGATAATATCCGTACATGTTATATCTCTCCTGAATACGTGTTTAAATCACTAAAACTATGTTTTATGTTTAAGGTGCTCGCTTGAAAATGAGTTCGCAGCTATGCATACACTCACACTGCTTTGCACGCTTTCACACTAAGCTCCTGCTTCGCAGTCACTAAGTGTTCAATGTGTAAGCTCGCTTACGCTCACTAAGTGTTCGTAGCATCAGTCATCGCATTCGCTATAATCTCTTTCGCGAACTGTTTCTCCCGCATCGCGCCGCCGGATTAATCTACAGCATTATGTATCGCATCAAGCATTTCCCCCAGGACTTCCTGCGGCAGCTGCCCCGGTGCGGAGCTCGCCCCGTCTGCCCCAAAGCTCACGCATGACCCGAAGCTCTCCCCGGCGATACGGCTGATGACCCCCAGTCCTCCCATGGACATGGTAATAAGGGGCATTCCAGGATATTTTCTCTTAGTGTCGTCCGTTACCCGGAGCAGCCGTATGACGTCCCCTGAGCTCTGAGGCATCACTGCCAGCTTGGCAATGTCGGCACCGCCCTTTACCAGCCGATCCATGATGATATCCATGAGGGGATCCTCCGGCGTCTTCGCGAAATCATGATGGGAGGCGATGACCTTCACGCCCGCTTTTTGCAGTCTCGCAATCTCCTTCTCAGGCTTACTCATCTCAAAGCATTCCATGTCCACCAGATCGGCCACGCCGCTCTTCGCCGCCAGCTCCAGCAGGTGGATCACTTTTTTCTCGTCCATATCAGCATTGCCGCCCTGCCTTTTTGTCCGCAGGGTAAAGAGGAGTACGGTCTCAGCAACCAGCGGCCTTATCTCCTCCAGCACAGCTCTCACGGCCTCGACGTCGCCGATATTTTCGAAAAGATCCGTCCGCCACTCTATCATCTGCACTTTCTTTGCGGCAAGCTCCCGGGCCTTCTCCACTATCCCGTCTGCCGTACTCTCCACAACGGGGACGCAGATGACAGGCCTGCCGCTCCCGAAGTGGACTCCCTTTATGTCAAATTCATTCTGCATGGCGAATCCTCCTTCCGTCAACCATATACAAATATGCCGGTTTTGTCAAATGAATTTGACTTTATCTCCCCTTTGTTTTATCTTATAAGAAGTGTCGCTGACGCGACAGAAAGCGAGGACATTCACATGGAGATATCAGGATACACAGGCCTCACAGGCCTCATCGGCAGCCCCGTGGCACACAGCATTTCCCCGAAGATGCACACCATGTCCTTTGAGGCGCTGGGCATCGACTGCGTCTACCTGGCCTTCGACATCGGCGACCGGGATCTTAAGACTGCGGTGGAGGGCCTGAGGGAGATTGGCATAAAGGGCTTTAACGTCACCATGCCTTACAAGGTGCGGATCCTCGACCTCATGGACGATCTGACCCCGGCGGCGAGACTCTGCGGTGCCTGCAACACGGTCATCCTTGAAAACGGGAAAATGATAGGCCACACCACCGACGGCATGGGCTTCATGCGCTCCGTGGCGGACTACGGCTACGATATAATAGGAAAAAAGATTTCCATCCTGGGTGCCGGCGGCGCAGCGAAGTCCATTATTGCCCAGGCGGCCTTAGACGGCGTGACAGCCATCGATATTTTCAGGAGAAGGCGCTCACCGGTCTATGCCGAGACCCTGGAGCTGGCCGCAAAGATACAGGACTACACGGGATGCATGATCACAGTCTATGATTTCGCCGACACCGAACAGATGCGGGAGAGTTTTGCCGAGAGTGCCGTGCTGGTAAATGCCACCAGCCTGGGCATGGCCCCCAGGGAGTACACCTGCCCTATCGCCGACCCCACGCTGCTGCCTGCTGATCTCTTTGTCTATGACATAGTCTACAATCCCCGGGATACCCGGCTGGCGCAGATGGCCAGAGAGCGGGGATGTTTTACCTCAAACGGCCTCTCCATGATGCTTTTCCAGGGAGCAGCCTCATTTAAATGCTGGACCGGGCGGGAGATGCCTGTAGACCTGATAAAAGAAGCTGTGTTTAGTTCATAAAATGTTTGTAGCGGCTTTTGCCTGATCTGCGAGAAATAAAACACATCATAGGAAAAGAGAGCGAGAAAATGAGTTTCACATATTTAAAGGAGCTGCCCTCACCGGGGCAGATTAAAAATGATTTGCCCCTCGGCAGCGAAGCAAAGGCAGTAAAGGCCGCCAGGGATGCCGAGATCAATGCCGTCCTCTCCGGCGAGTCGGATAAGTTCCTGGTCATCATAGGCCCCTGCTCCGCCGACAGCGAGGAGCCGGTCATGGACTACATCCATCGTCTGGCGCGGATAAATGAGCAGACGAAGGACAGGC
>JAJPYU010000173.1 GCA_021204765.1 Clostridiales bacterium | reverse complement strand
GTACTCATGCAAATTTAAGCTTTTATTCCCTGAAGACCGCCACGCCCCGGAACCCCCGCAGATTAATTTTAAATTTTTCCTCACCACATCCGCAGTTGTGTGGTATCATCTTATCTGACTCCAACAACATGATGATATCAGGGATATTTACCAAAAGCGCTGCCGCCGTGTGCAGCTGCATAAAAAACACCGGACTATCATGAGCAGACACGACACATCCGCACAATCATATACCGCAAAGGATTTCAGCCAGGGAAAGATGTGGAGGAATATCACCTCCCAGGCGGTACCTCTGGCCATAGCCCAGCTGATCCAGCTCCTTTATAACGTGGTTGACAGGGTCTATATCGGACATCTGCCGGGGGTGGGCTCTCTGGCTCTCACCGGCGTGGGGGTTACCTTTCCCATTGTCACCCTCATACTGGCCTTCGCCAGCCTTTTCGGCACCGGCGGCACTCCCCTCTTCTCCATCGCCAGAGGCGCAAGGGACGAGGAGCGTGCCAGGAAGCTCATGGGGAATGTGTTTACCATGCTTATCATAACCGCTGTGATCATCATGGTGGTGTTCTACATATTCTGCCAGCCCATACTCTATCTCTTCGGTGCCAGCGACACTACTATCGTGTATGCTGAGGCCTATCTGAAAGTTTATCTCATCGGCGTCATCTTCTCCATGACAGTCACCGGCATGAACGGCTTTATCAGCGCCCTGGGATTTCCTAAAACTGCCATGTGGACTACAGTCATCGGCGCACTGCTGAACCTGGGTCTTGACCCCATATTTATCTTTGCGTTAGGAATGGGTGTGAAAGGAGCCGCCACTGCCACCGTCATCAGTCAGGGAGTCTCCTGCGTCTGGGTGCTGCATTTCCTGCTAAAGAAAAAGACTCCGCTGTCCCTGCGTCCTGTCTATATGAAATTAGAAAAGCTCATGGTCAAAAATATCCTTGGCCTGGGAGTCAGCGGCTTTACACAGCAGGCCACCAACTGCCTGGTACAGATAGTCTGCAACGCTACCCTGCAGAATTACGGCGGAGACCTCTACGTGGGCATCATGACTATAATAAACAGCGTGCGCGAGATCGCACAACTGCCGATAATGGGGCTGACCAATGGCGGTCAGCCCGTGCTGGGCTTCAATTACGGCGCGTGGAAATGGAAGCGTGTCCGGGATGGGATCAGATTCATGTCCGCCACCGGCATCGTTTATACTGCTGCCGCCTGGCTGGTCATCCTGCTCTTTCCGGGATTCTTCCTGCAGATATTTACAAACGACGCCCAGACCATATCCCTGGGCATCAGGGCTATGCAGATATACTTTTTCGGCTTCGTGTTCATGAGCCTGCAGTTCGCCGGGCAGTCCACTTTCGTCGGACTGGGGAAGGCCAAACGCGCCGTGTTCTTCTCACTCCTGCGGAAAGTGGTTATTGTATTCCCGCTGACGATCATCCTTCCCAGGCTCCGGGGACTGGGCACCGACGGGGTCTTCCTGGCTGAGCCCATCTCCAATCTCATCGGGGGCCTGGCATGCTTTATCACCATGTGGCTCACACTGTACCGGAAGCTGCCGGACAAAGACGAATAACTTATAGATCAAACCTCAAAGATAGTCCTTGCATCATAACCGGATCAGGCTAAAATAGAGGAAGATAAATATTTGGGAAAGAGACAGCCGGTTAAGGTACAGATCATGGCGGGAAAACAGTTTTTGCCAATCAGCCCTCAGGATATGAAAGCCCGGGGCATAAAACAGCTTGATTTTGTGTATGTCATAGGGGATGCCTATGTGGATCATCCCTCCTTCGGCCATGCCATCATCAGCAGGGTACTGGAGTCAAGGGGATATTCCGTGGGCATTATCTCCCAGCCCGACTGGCGCGATCCGGAAAGCATCTCCATCCTGGGCAGGCCCCGCCTGGCTTTTCTCGTCACTGCCGGAAATATGGATTCCATGGTAAATCACTATGCTGTCTCCAAAAAGCACCGGGATCATGACGCCTACACTCCCGGCGGCGTTACGGGAAAGCGTCCCGACTATGCCACGGTAGTATACTGCAATCTGATCCGCCGCACTTATAAAAAGACCCCTGTTATCATCGGAGGCATTGAGGCCAGCCTCAGGCGCCTGGGACATTACGATTACTGGTCAGATAAAGTAAAGCGCTCTATCCTTTTGGATTCTGCTGCAGACCTGCTGCTCTACGGCATGGGAGAGCGCAGTATAGTTGAGGTGGCGGAAGGGCTTGACTCCGGCATCGACATCCATGACCTGACTTATATCGACGGCACTGTCTACCGCACCATGGATCCCGACAGCGTATATGATGCCCTCCGTCTGCCTGATTTTGAAAAAATATGCAAAAATAAACGAACATATGCCGAGAGCTTTTATATCCAATATAAGAACACGGACCATTTCACAGCCAAAAGGCTGATAGAGTATTACGGCAATCAGGGATATGTGGTGCAGAATCCTCCCGCCGCGCCCCTGACCACCCAACAGATGGACGATATATATGAGCTTCCCTACATGCGGACTTATCATCCCTCCTACGAGGAGGCAGGCGGCGTACCGGCCATATCGGAAGTGAAGTTCAGCCTGACCAGCAGCAGGGGATGCTTCGGAGGATGCAGCTTCTGCGCCCTGACCTTCCACCAGGGCAGAACTGTCCAGGCCAGAAGCCACGGATCTCTCCTTCGCGAGGCGAAGGAAATGACTCACGATCCGGACTTTAAGGGATACATTCACGATGTAGGCGGTCCCACGGCTAATTTCAGAAAACCCTCCTGCGAGAAGCAGCTGACAGACGGAGTATGTCAGAACAGACAGTGCCTCTTTCCCTCGCCCTGTAAGAATCTTTTGGTGGATCACTCTGATTACCTGACTCTTTTAAGGAAGCTCCGGGCTCTGCCGGGAGTAAAGAAAGTGTTTGTCCGCTCCGGCATCCGCTTTGATTATCTGATGTGTGATCCCGACCGCAGCTTCCTGCGGGAGCTCTGTAAATATCACGTCAGCGGCCAATTAAAAGTAGCGCCGGAGCATATCTGCGACAACGTCCTTAATAAGATGGGAAAGCCCACGGTGTCGGTGTACAACGATTTCCAAAAGGCTTATAAAAGAGTCAATGAGAAGCTGGGAAAGAAGCAGTATCTGGTTCCCTATCTCATGTCCTCCCATCCGGGGTCATCCTTAAGAGAGGCAGTGAAACTGGCAGAGTACATCCGTGATCTGGGATATATGCCCGAGCAGGTGCAGGATTTCTACCCCACTCCCGCTACCCTGTCCACCTGTATGTACTATACAGAGCTGGATCCCCGGAACATGAAAAAAGTATATGTGGCAAAAAATCCTCATGAAAAGGCCATGCAGCGTGCTCTTATCCGCTATCGCGATCCGAAAAATTATGACCTGGTCCATGAAGCGCTGATAAAAGCTCACAGGCAGGATCTGATCGGCTGGGATAAGCACTGCCTCATCCGTCCAGTGAAAATCACAGGATGAATATTTGACCCTGGTATCATCAATAAAATTTTGTGTGCATTTTATATTATATATTGCATCTTGGATTTTTATACGTTATACTTTTAACTATTAAAGCTGATAAAAATTTATCAAATCCAATACAGAGGGGGTATTCCTATGAAAAGTCTGAATCGCTGGGTCTATGCCATCATCGGTGTCATCGTGCTTCTTATGGCAGGGCTCATCTATTCCTGGTCTGTAATGTCCCAGTCCATCGGTGCGTCACGACCTGTCTGGACCAAGGCGCAGCTGTCCCTGACCTTTACACTGGTCATGGCTTTTTTCTGCCTGGGCAGCCTTATCGCCGGTATCCTGTCCAAAAAAGTAAATCCGAAAATCTACGTGATCCTGTCAGGTGTCCTGCTGCTGGCAGGCTTCATGGTCGCATCCCTGACAGGTACTTCTCCCGCAATGCTGTATCTGGGCTTCGGAGTCCTCTGCGGCCTGGGCGCGGGATTTGCCTACAATGCGGTCATGGGCACCATATGTGCCTGGTTCCCCGACAAGCAGGGCCTGATATCAGGCGTACTGCTCATGGGCTTTGGCTTAAGCTCCTTTATCGTCGGCAAGATCTTCGCCGCAGTGACGCCCTCCGACGGCAGTGACGCCTGGTGCTCTACTTTCCGCGTCATGGGTATCATCATCTGCGTGGTCATGATAGTCTGCAGCTTCTTCTTCGTCCGTCCCGGTTCAGACTTCAAGCCCCCGGAAGCGAAAAAGAAAAAGGACGTCCGTGAGCCGGCCTGCGATGTGAACACCGGTAAGATGGTCCGTATGCCCTGCTTCTGGCTCATGTACATCTGGGCCATCATGGTCAGCGCAGCCGGTCTGGCGTTGGTAGGACAGGCCAGCGGCATCGCCACCCAGGTAGGTCCTGAGGTCGCCGCAGGCACTATCGCCACAGTGGTGGGTCTCATCTCCATCTTAAACGGTATCGGCCGTGTCATCTACGGAGCCATGTATGATAAGGTAGGCTACCGCCTCACCATGATAGTGGATATGGTCTCTTTCATTGTGGCCGCCCTGATAC
>JAJPYU010000094.1 GCA_021204765.1 Clostridiales bacterium | reverse complement strand
AGCATGTACCCTGGCAGTGGCGGGCATGGCCCTGGCAGGCTGCGGCAGCAGTTCGGGAAGCTCAGACAGCACAGAGGGCAACTCAGACAGCAGCGCAACAGCAGAGGCTTCCAGCGATTTTGATCCCGGTTCGGATATCACGGTCCTCTCCCGTGAGGACGGCTCCGGCACCAGGAGCGCCTTTATCGAGCTCTTTGAGATCCAGGAGACCAACGCTGACGGCGAGAAGGAGGATATGACCACCGTCGAGGCCACCATCACTAACAATACCGAGGTCATGATGTCCACAGTGGCCGGTAATCCCTACGCCATCGGGTACTGCTCACTGGGTTCCTTAAATGACAGCATCAAGGCGGTGCAGATCGACGGCGTGGACGCCACCACGGACAATGTGGCCGACGGCAGCTACACGGTGTCCCGTCCCTTTAATATCGTGACTCAGGATGACATCAGCGACGCGGCCCAGGATTTTATCAACTACATCATGAGTGATGAGGGCCAGGCGGTCATTTCCGAGAACGGATACATCGCAGTGGCAAGCGGCAATACCTACGAGTGCAACGGAGCCTCCGGGAAGGTGGCCGTGGCGGGTTCATCCAGCGTGTCGCCGGTGATGGAGAAGCTGGAGGAGGCCTACGAGGAGATCAATCCCGACGTGACCGTGGAGATACAGACCAGTGATTCCACCACAGGAGTTACCTCCGCTATTGAGGGCTCCTGCGACATAGGGATGGCGAGCCGCGAGCTGACCGAGGACGAGACCGGGGTTACCGCTACGCAGATTGCCATCGATGGGATAGCGGTCATAGTCAATCTCGAAAATCCCGTTGACGACCTGTCGCCCGACACAGTTAAGGATATCTTCACAGGTGAGATTACCACCTGGAGTGAAGTAGAGTAAAAATAATTAAGGCGCTCGCGGAAAAATGAGTTCGTCGAAAAACAGGAAATGTTTTTCTCGTGAACTATTTCTTCCGCTCGCGCCGCTAACTGTATTTGAGGAAACCTATGAAGCATAAAGAAAAATTGTTTGAAATTATATTCCTGGTCGTCGCCTGTATATCCATCGCGGCCGTCGCCTGCATCTGCGTCTTCCTCTTCGTCAACGGGATTCCCGCCATGGCGAAGATCGGGCTCTTTAAGTTCCTGGGCGGCACGACCTGGAAGCCGGGGAATGACAAGTACGGGATATTCCCCATGATCGTGGGAAGTCTGTACATCACCGGCGGTGCTATAGCCCTGGGAGTCCCGGTGGGGATATTTGCCGCGGTGTTTCTGGCGAGATATTGCCCGAAGAGCATATATAAGGTGGTGAAGCCGGCGACGGACCTGCTGGCGGGGATACCCTCGGTGGTCTACGGCTTCTTCGGTCTCATGGTCATCGTGCCCATGGTGAGGAATTTCCTGGGCGGCGACGGAATGAGCATACTGACGGCCTCGTTCCTTTTGGGCATAATGATACTGCCGACTATTATCGGGGTGACTGAGAGCTCTATCAGAGCCGTGGACGACGCCTACTATGAGGGTGCCCTGGCTCTGGGCGCCACAAAGGAGGCCTCCATTTTTCGCTGCGTGATCCCGGCAGCCAGGTCGGGAATACTGGCGGGAGTGGTCCTGGGGATAGGCCGTGCCATAGGAGAGACCATGGCCGTGGTCATGGTGGCCGGCAACCAGGCCCGTATTCCCAGCGGCATCCTTAAAGGTGTCCGCACTATGACGGCCAACGTGGTCCTGGAGATGGGATACTCCACCGGCCTGCACAGGGAGGCCCTTATAGCCACCGGCGTGGTGCTCTTCGTGTTCATCCTGATTATTAATGTGGTATTCAGGATAATTAAAGGGAAAGGGGATGTTGAGACTTCATGAAGACTAAACGCAAAATCTACGCAGGCTCCCTGATCCTTAAGATACTGGTGATAGCGGCGGCAGCATTTACCATATTCATCCTGGGATACCTGATCATTTACATACTGGCAAAAGGCATACCTCACCTGACTCCGGAGCTTTTTTCCCTGAAATACACCTCGGACAACGTGTCAATGCTGCCCTCCATCATCAACACCCTGATAATGATAGGGGTGGCTCTGGCCATAGCGGTGCCGGTGGGAGTCTTTTCCGCCATCTACCTGACGGAGTACGCGAAAAAGGGCAACAAGCTGGTTGGAGTCATCCGCATGACGGCGGAGACCCTGACGGGCATTCCCTCCATAGTCTACGGACTCTTCGGAATGCTCTTTTTCGTGGCATACATGAAAATGTCCTACTCCCTGCTGGCCGGGATACTCACTGTGGCCATCATGGTACTGCCCACGGTGCTCAGGACCACGGAGGAAGCCCTTCTGGCAGTACCCCAAAGCTACAGAGAGGGAAGCTTCGGCCTGGGAGCCGGAAAACTGCGGACAGTGTTCCGTGTGGTGCTCCCCAGCGCTGCGCCCGGAATAGTCTCCGGCGTCATTCTGGCCACGGGACGTATCGCCGGCGAGACAGCGGCATTAATCTACACAGCCGGGACCGTAGCCGACCTGCCCCAGAACCTACTCTCCTCAGGTCGGACCCTGGCAGTCCACATGTACGTTCTCTCCACGGAAGGACTGCACACTGACCAGGCATTCGCCACGGCCGTCATTTTACTGGTGATGGTGTTGGTCATCAATGTCCTGGCCGAGAAAGTCGCCAGCCGCATGCGCAAGAAGCAGTGACCCTGCATAATAAATAGAGCCAACACCTAAATGGGCTCGCTCCAAGAAATAGTTTCCGAGCGAAACATTGCTTGACAGTGATGCTACGAACACTTAATGAGCGTAGCGAATTTACACATTGAACACTTAGCGACTGCGAAGCAGGAGCTTAGTGAGAAAGCGTGCAGAGCAGTGAGAGTGTATGCGTTAGCTGCGCAGAGAACTCATTTTTGGAGTGGGTCCTTTATAGAAAGGAAACAAAAATGCCCTACAAAATGAAGATCGTGGACATGAACCTCCACTACGGAGACTTCCATGCCCTGAAAAATATCAACCTGAATTTCGAGAAAAACAAGATCACGGCCCTCATTGGCCCCTCCGGCTGCGGGAAATCTACCTTATTAAAGTCCCTTAACCGGATGAACGACCTCATAGAGGGATGCCGCATCGACGGCCTCATAGATCTGGACGGCCAGGACATTTACAGTAAGGACATGGATGTGAACCTGCTGCGCCGCCGTGTGGGCATGGTCTTTCAGAAAGCCAACCCCTTCCCAATGAGCATATACGACAACGTGGCCTTTGGCCCCCGTACCCACGGTATCCGGTCAAAAGGCAAACTGGATGAGATAGTGGAACGCTCCTTAAAGGATGCGGCTATCTGGGATGAGGTGAAGGATAATTTGAAGAAAAGCGCCCTGGCGGTATCCGGGGGACAGCAGCAGAGAATATGTATCGCCCGCGCCCTGGCCGTGGAGCCGGAGGTGCTTTTGATGGATGAATCCACCTCGGCCCTGGATCCCATTTCCACCTCCAAGATAGAGGATCTGGTCATGGAATTAAAGAGCAAATACACTATTATCATGGTGACCCACAATATGCAGCAGGCAGTCCGCGTCTCCGATCGTACAGCGTTTTTCCTGCTGGGAGACTTAATAGAGTACGGCAAGACAGACGAGATCTTCTCAATGCCTAAGGAGAAGAAGACAGAAGACTATATCACGGGACGCTTCGGATGATATGGGAAATCATCAGCCGGTCATCAGGTCAAAAGAGCCTGCGCAAAACAGCAGGGACAAAGAAAGGAAAAGGATAATGCGAAATCAGTTTGACAGGCAGCTCACCAGCTTAAACAGTGAGCTCATCGCTATGGGTGAGATGGTGGAGGAGTCCATAGAGAATGCCATCGATGCCATGGTAAATAAGGACGAGGAAAAGGCGAAGGCCAACGTGGAATTCGACGATGAGATAGACAGGAAAATGCGGGATATCGAGGCCCTCTGCATGAAACTTTTGATGAAGCAGCAGCCTGTGGCCTCCGACCTCAGGCTCATCTCGGCTGCACTCAAGATGATCACCGATATGGAGCGTATCGGGGACCATGCGGCGGACATATCCGAGATGTCCATCTATCTGGCCGGGGTGGGCCACCGCCCGAAAATGGATATCATCAAGAAGATGGCTGCCCAGAGCATGGTCATGGTGGTGGACGCCATCCAGGCTTTTGTGGAGAAGGATCTTAAAAAAGCCGAGGAGGTCTACAATAAGGACGATATCATGGATGCTCTTTTTGTGGAGGCCAAGGAAAAGCTCATTGAGACCATACGTGAGCGTTCCGATGTAGCTGAGATAGCTGCGGATCTGCTCCTCATATCGAAATACCTGGAGCGTATAGGCGACCACGCCGCCAATATCGCCGGGTGGGTCATATACTCTATCAGCGGGGTCAGACGCTAAAATATTCATTTCATTTATTTGAAAAATTATGCATTGTGAGTGATAAGCAATGAGAATGCGGCTGCTTTCTCAGGATATGACTGCTTGCGGTCAATATCCTGAGGATGCAGCCGCATTTTAGCGCAAATGGCAGTAATTGAGAGAGCC
>JAJPYU010000146.1 GCA_021204765.1 Clostridiales bacterium | reverse complement strand
CCATCTATATGTTGCTATTTTTTTTGTTAGTGAAGTGACTTTGCGATTGCCGTCTATTTTGTGACCCTGGATATGACGTCCACAGGCATAGAGCCTGGCTGTATGCCAGATTGTGATTCCCAAAATCACAATTTAAGCAGCAAAGCGTCTGTTATCTGTGTCCAAAGCGCAAATATGCCGGATGCCACACAGCAACAGGCATAGCGATTACTATTTCTGCATGCAGATGCACAAGGCACATGAACAGGCTGTCAGTCATCAGAAGGGGGATTGAAAACATCATCCAGTGTCAAAAGAACTGTGTGGCTGCTTGCCTCACTCATCACATCCTCAGTAAAGCCTCTCAGCGAGAACAGATAATAGTATATCTCGCCGTTATTTTTCACTTTGCTTCGCAGGTTGTTGAGCTCATCCATGCCAAACTTCTCGTTCTTGAACTTGCACTCGCCGTATATGAACTTGGTACCGGTGTCATCTGCGGCTATCATGTCCACTTCCTTCGTAACCGGTTTGATTGAGCCGTCCGGCTGCCTGACATTCTCATCCCACCACTCTCTTCCGATTCTTGAAAAGGCGAACGGAAGCCTGTTATTTATGTTCAGAGTGCGCATGTAATCAATGCAAACCTCCCCGAATGTCTTGGAGGCATAATCGTGAAGGTGATTCTTTATGGAATTGTTCCATATGCTGACCGGCCTCCATTTCAGTATGCTGTCAGCATTGGGGTTGACAAAACTGTACCAGAACTTGAAGAAGTTGTCTGTAAGAATATAGTGCGCGCGGGAAGGCTTGCTCCTCTCTTTCTCCGTAGCTGAAAAAGAATACTCATCTTTTACAAACCCCAGCTTAATGAGCTTTTTGATATAGACGTTCAAAACACCCCCGTCCAGACCTGTGGCCCCGCACAGCTTGCTTTGGCTGCAGTTTCCGACAGCTATGGATTTGATGATTGAAATGTAGGTTGCCGGATCTCTGAACTCAGTATTCATCAGCAGTTCAATCTCATATCTCAGTGCTCCGTTCGGAACCAGCATAAGCTTTTCAACATTCTCCTCTACAGTCCGGGTCTGCTTGAATTTCTCAAGATAGAAAGGCACTCCTCCGGTTATGGAATATGCTATCAGCTTATCCTCATTTGAGTAGTTTGTGAAAAACTTCACAGCATCTGCATAAGGAAGCTGGGACATCGGATAAGTAAAGCTGAAGCGGCCGTACAGAGGTTTCTCCGCACCCAAAATCTCATCAACCATGAAGCTGACGGAACTCCCGCACAGTATGAGCATAACCTTTGTCCTGAAGAGCTCAGTATCCCATATGCGCTTCAGTATGCCCGGAATGGCATTATTCCTGTCAACCATGAACGGAAACTCGTCTATTACAACTACAAGTCTTCTGTCAGTTTTTATCCTGCCCATAAAACTGAAAGCGCTTGCCCAGTCCCGGAATGGCTCCATCCAGCTGTATTCATCTGAAAAACCAATGAGAGCTTTAGAAAAGTTCTCCAGCTGAATGTCATCCGTCTGGGTATCGCACGGAAAGAATATGCAAGGTTTGTCCTTGCAAAACTGCCAAAGAAATTCCGTTTTGCCCACACGTCTCCGTCCGTAAACTGCTATAAGCTGAGCCTCATCACTCTCATATGCCTCATTAAAACTCTTAAGCTCCTCCGCCCTTCCAATAAACTCAGGTTCAAGTCCTGCAAACATATTCCCTCCCCTGACAAAACATGAAATGTCTGTGACCAACTTTAAAATTACGATTTCAGAAATTATGATTTCCAAAATTATGATTTCCGAAATTACGATTTTATTTTAACACTTTGGGATCAGATGTCAAGTATGAAATTGTTCAGACATGAAATTGCAGAAGCGGTGCAGTGGATTGCGTTCAGGTGCAAAATACCACTTGAACAATAATCAATGTCTATACGATTTTATAGTTTAAATATTACAAACAACAGTTTATTTACTGTTTTAGCAATATATACAGCTATTTTGTCATTTAGAAACTATCGTTCGTACTATGCGGAAAATAAGTTCTGCAACTTTTACGGCATGCATGAAAAAACCGGCTGGGTCCCGGCCGGCCTTGGATTGGATATGCGTTTGCTTTGCCCGTGCCTGTGCGGGATGGGGTCACTTCTTTTTGCCCTCCTCCACCATCTTCACGAACCACTCCACAACGGCAGGATCGTAGTGTGAGAAGAATGAGCTTTTGCCGGTGTCCAGGGCGGCTATGGCTGACATGTCCCCGTCTGTAAGGGAGAAGTCGAAGACATTGAAGTTCTCCTGCATGCGCTCCTTGTGCGTGGATTTGGGGATTACGATGACACCCCTCTGAATGTTCCAGCGGAGCATGACCTGCGCGGATGTCCTGCCGTACTTGGAGCCTATGGCCTGAAGGACAGGGTTATCGAACAGTCCTCCGCGGCCCTCGCCGAAGGGCGCCCAGGCTTCCATCTGCACGCCGTACCTGTCCATGTACTGCTTGGCAATGATCTGCTGGTTGAGAGGATGGGACTCAACCTGGTTCACCATGGGCCCCATGCGGGCAAAGGATGCTATGTCCACGAGCCTGTCCGGGTAGAAGTTGGAGACGCCGATGGCCTTCAGGGTGCCTTCCCTGTACATGTCTTCAAGGGCCCTGTACGCCCCGCAGAAGTCCCCGAAGGGCTGGTGCAGAAGCACGAGGTCCAGGTAATCTGTCTTCAGCTTTTCCATGGAGTCTATGACGGACGCCATGGCCTCCCTGTATCCGTAATGCTCTATCCACACCTTTGTGGTTATGAATATCTCATCCCTGGGTATTCCGGACTTTTGTATTGCAGAGCCCACTTCGCCTTCATTGCCGTATGCCTGGGCGGTGTCTATGGACCTGTACCCCACATCCAGAGCATCCAGGACGCATCTCTCGCACTCATCTGCAGGTATCTGGTATACGCCGTATCCAAGAACAGGCATCTGCACCCCGTTGTACAGCGTTACATATTCCATCATTTTCCTCCTTACCATGTGGTGGCAAAATCATCTTACCGCGCACAGCTGTAAATGTCAAGCACTTTTTTACATGGTAGGGTAAGAAGTTTTTTACATGGTGTGGTAAGCAGTTCTTTACATGGTATGGTAAGCAGAATTTACATGATACGGTAAGCACTTTTTACAGTATATGGTAAGCAGAATTTACATGATACGGTAAGCAGATTTTTGCATTGGCAGATGGGCGTTCCCTGTGGTGGCGCAGAGCCCTGGGTAGCCCCCCGTAAGGGGCGCATAGGGTGGCGAAGCCATTGAAGACAAGCCCCCGTCAGGGGGCGCATGGGGTGGCGTAGCCCTTAAAGACAAGCCCCCGTCAGGGGGCGCATGGGGTGGCGGAGCCCTTAAAGACAAGCCCCCCGTCGGGGGGCGCATGGGGTGGCGAAGCCCATAAAAACAAGCCCCGTCAGGGGGCGCAGCCAAGAGCCTGTCCATTGGATGCCTGGAGGCACTGGCTATACGCCCCTCATGGCTGCGGGACTCACATTAGAGTGTTGAATCCAGGGTGCCATCATCTGCAGTGTCTTTCGCTGCATACCATTCAGGGTGCTTCATGCGGTACGATTTCCCTTTGAAAGAGAAGCACCTGGCATGGTGCATGATACGGTCAAGGATAGCCGTAGTCAGTACCGGATCGCCCATGACCTCGGCCCAGTCCGCGATATCCTTGTTGGTTGTAATGATGAGCGAATTGGTCTCATAGGTGTCGCTAATGAATGTGAAGAACCGGTTTGCCTGAGGCCGTGTAATAGGTGTGTATCCTATCTCATCTATGATGACCAGCTGCGCCTTCTTGAGGTTCTTCAGCCGGAAGCCGGCACTCCGTTCCGTGTCTGCTGTATCGAGAATCTTAATGAGGCTGTTCATTTTCTCAAAGCATACGGTATAGCCGTTGTTAATGGCTTCCAGCCCAAGGCCGCAGGCCACCATCGTCTTGCCAAGTCCGGGAGGGCCGGCAAATATCAGATTGCTGCAGTTGTCCAGCCATGAAAGCTCCTTCAGATTCTGCAGCTGTCCTGCCGTGATTCCGCTCTCAAGTTCGGTTATGTCAAACTCAGCCAAAGGCCGTGCGTTCGGAGGAAAATGTGCTGCCGAGAGGGAGCGCGCCTTTCTTCTCTCGTTGCGCCCGCTTACTTCTGTCTCCAGCATGGACACAAGAAACTCCCTGCACGAGTATTCATTGGTGTCTGCCTGGTCCAGAAGCTCAACCAACTGCCTGGAGGCATGTTTCATGCCGAAGCTGTCCAGAAGAGAGGCAAGGCGCTGCGTGGATACACGGCCTGTATCGGATTCAAAATGCTGTTTCATCCGGCTTTCTTCTCCTCTCCATTATCATCATTGTCGGCAAGATGGTCGAATCTCATCTGGTAGTCGGACAATGCAGCATGATCAACATCGCCAGTTAATGCTGTTGCTTTAGATACATGGCTGGTTTTGCCGTAGCTGGCCTTTAATTCCTCATAGACACTCTTCATTTGTGTGAACTTGTATCTGTAATGCTCACAGCATTCCTTCATGACTGCAGCAACCAGGGAACGGTCGGCTTTCTCATTGTCAAGGAAGTTCTCAATTAGGGTAAGCTG
>JAJPYU010000065.1 GCA_021204765.1 Clostridiales bacterium | reverse complement strand
ATCATAACGGCCGTTGCCACCGGCTGCTCTAAGATGAATGAGATTGCCACCAGAGTCGGAGAGGACAGCAGCACCTGCTCCATGTATATTAAGAATCTGATCTCACTGGGCATAATCAAAAAGGAGATACCATACGCTGAAAAATCCGCAAGAAAGACCATATATTCCATTGAGGACAATATGTTCCGATTCTGGTACCGCTTCGTGCCGGGGAATATGTCATTGATATCCAGAGGGGCAACTGAGCTGGCTTACAGTCGTATAGAGCCAAACCTCTCATCCTATATGGGCCTGGTGTTTGAGGGGATATGTAAGCAGTATCTCTGGCGGCTTCTGCTGTCAGGAAAGTGCGCCGTGAATTTCACGGATATAGGACGATGGTGGGGAGGCAACCCGAAGACAAAGTTTCAGGAGGAGGTAGACATCATTGGCGGAGATGGTGAGAGCTTCCTTTTCGGGGAGTGCAAGTGGACCAATGAGAAGGTGGATCTGGCCGTGCTGGAGACCCTGGTGGAGCGCAGTAAGCTGTTTTCCTGTGCAGATAAACACTTTTATCTCTTCGCAAAAACCGGCTTCACCGATGGCTGCATAAGCCGTGCTGCCGAGCTGGGAAATATGACACTGGTAAGCTGGGACGAGATGATGAGATTATGACGTTTCTCTGTAAATAATCGTGTAGTAATGTGCTTGCTTTTGTGCTATCATAATATCGAAATAACTGATTTCACTGAAAATACATTGTAACATTAAAAGAGGATTTCATAATGAAGCGTGTTTTTAGAGTGTACAAAAAGACTGTCAGCATAGTGGATGAGACGGCCATAGAAATGTATGAGAATCTGGTGGGGGACAGGAAGGGCTTCCTCCTTGAGAGCTATGATAAAAACTATGACATGTTCACCGTCTTCGGGGCTGAGCCGGAGGAGATGATCACCTCCCGTGGGAACAGCCTGGTGATCACCCATACCGATGGTTCTGAGGAAGTGAAAGAGGGCAATCCCCACGAGCGTCTGAAAGAGTACTACAGCGAGTTCGACATCAGGGATGACGACCACAGCGTTGGATTTTCCGGCGGCCTGGTGGGGAATCTGGGATACGACTATATCCGCTATACGGAGGAACTTCCCGATAAGAATCCCGACGACATAGGCATCGAGACCATACAGATGATGCTGTTGAGCCGCTTCGTCGTCATGGATCACTATGCGGAGACCATGACGGCGGTGGTGCTGGAGGCTGATGATGAGGGTGGCAGGATTCGTGCTATGGAAATCGCCACAGAAATGTTGGATAAGTCCCGGGCTATAAAAGGAGCCACAGAAATGCCGGATGAGGCCAAAGGCGGCAGCAGGGCAATGCACGAGAGAAAGCCTTTCGTGGCGGATGGGAAGATAGTTCACAAGACCGACACATTAGAGGAGTACAGTAAAAAGGTGGAGCGTATCCGCCACTATATTCGTGAGGGCCACGTCTTCCAGACCGTGCTTTCCCAGCGCTGGACCATAGAGACCGGGCAGGACGGGTTCACACTCTACCAGCATTTGCGGGAGCTTAATCCCTCGCCGTATCTTTATTACTTTAATTATGGAGACTTCGAGGTCATAGGCAGCTCCCCGGAGATGATAGTAAAGCAGCAGGGTGAGCGGGTATTTACCTGTCCCATCGCAGGGACCAGGCCCAGAGGAAAGACCAAGGAGGCGGACATGGCTCTGACGGAGAGCCTGCTCTCCGATGAGAAGGAGAGAGCCGAGCATGTCATGCTGGTGGACCTGGCGAGAAACGACATGGGCCGCATCTCCGAGGCCGGTACGGTAAAGCTCACCGAGTTCATGAAGGTGAAATATTACTCCCATGTGATGCATCTGGTATCCCTGGTGGAAGGGAGAAAGAAGGGAGTATGCCATCCTCTGGACCTGGTGGCCTCATTCCTCCCCGCGGGGACATTAAGCGGGGCCCCGAAGATACGGGCCATGGAGATCATAGACGAGCTGGAGAGCACCAGACGCGGCCTCTACGGCGGAGCCACCGGCTATGTAGACTTCTCCGGGGATATGAATTTCTGCATCACCATACGGACCATGGTAAAGCAGGGCAGGAAGGTCTACCTCCAGGCGGGAGCCGGTATTGTGGCCGACTCGGTCCCTGCCAATGAGTATCAGGAGTGCTGCAATAAGGTCATGGCCCTGGCCAGGACCCTGGTGACGGAGGAGAACTTATGATATTGCTGATAGACAATTACGACTCATTTACTTACAATTTATATCAGTTCATGGGTATTTTCCGCAATGATATCACGGTGGTCAGAAATGACAGGATTACCATAGATGAGATCCTGAAAATGTCGCCGGAGCGCATAGTCCTCTCCCCCGGCCCCAAGGGACCAAAGGACGCCGGGGTCTGCATGGACGTGGTGAAAAAGTACTACGACAAGCTGCCCATCCTGGGCATCTGCCTGGGACACCAGTGTATAGGCGAAGCCCTGGGCGGCACCGTCTCCTACGCCAAGCAGCTCTGCCACGGCAAGCAGTCCACGATCACACACTCCGGCACCGGTATCTTCACAGGTGTCCCTTCGCCACTTAAGGTCGCCCGCTACCACTCCCTGGCCGTTCAGAGAGACAGTCTCCCGGCCTGTCTCGAGGTCCTGGCCGAGACGGAAGACGGAGAGATCATGGCCATAAAGCACAGGGATTATCCCGTGTACGGCATGCAATTTCACCCGGAGTCCATCATTACAGAGCATGGGAAGAGGATACTCGAGAACTTCTTGCTCACTTAAATTTGAGGTATAATATTATGATATTAGACGAAATAGTAGAAGATAAAAAAATAAGACTCTCTGAGCACAAGGTGCGGATTTCCCCGTCTGAGATGCGCCGTCTGGCTGAAGCCTATGACGGCCCCTCACCCAGCTTCCGCAAGGCCCTCGCGAAGCCCGGCATTTCCATTATAGGGGAGTTTAAGAAAGCCTCCCCCAGCCTGGGCAAAATAGACAGCAAGATAGAGCTCACCGACCGCATCGACGATTACAATTACGCCGTTGACGCCATCTCCTGCCTCACCGAGGAGGACCATTTCCTGGGAAATGTGGACTACTTAAAGCAGATCCGCGCCATGTCACCCCTGCCCATCATCATGAAGGATTTCATGATCGACGAGTACCAGTTCTACGAGGCCAAAGCCATCGGAGCCAACGCCATACTCCTGATAGCGGCCATACTGGATGATGCGCAGCTTAAGGCTTTTTATCAATTAAGCTGCGAACTCGGCCTGGACGCCCTCTTTGAGGCCCACGATGAGGCGGAGATGGACCGGGCGCTAAGCTGCGGGGCGAAAATCGTGGGAGTAAACAACAGAGATCTCAGAGACTTCACCATACGTCTTGAGACCACGCATAGGCTCTCAAAGATGGTGCCGGAAGACAGGGTATTCGTGGCGGAGAGCGGGATAGTGGAGGACGTCGATGTGCGCTTTTTGGCACAGTGCCGGGTGGATGCATTTCTCATAGGGAGGGCTTTCATGGAATCCGCGGATCCGCGCTCACTTGCAAAACATTGGAAGGAAGTCTATAACTCATGTTTACAGGGATAAAGGTATGTGGTTTGAGGAGAATTGAGGATATAGAAGCGGTAAATGGGTTGCGGCCGGACTTTGCCGGATTCGTGTTCCATGAGAAGAGCAGGCGCAACATTGACTGTGAGACGGCTGAGTCGTTGTTGTCTGAGCTGGATGACGGGATTAAGAGCGTCGCAGTCTGCGTGAGCCCGGATGGCGAGAAGCTGGAGAGGTTGGAAAAACTGGGTTTTGACATCATACAGATTCATGGGAAGCTCCCGACAGGGGCGATGGACGGTCTTAAGACTCCTGTCTGGCAGGCAGTGAATATTTCCGAGATTAAGGATTTGGGGGTGCTGATCAGGCATCCGAGAATCGTAGGATATGTGGTCGATTCAGCAGCCTGGGGAAGCGGAGTTACTTTTGGCTGGGAGGATAAGGCGAAGGCCGGGGAACTCTCAGAGGCGATCAGGGCCGCAGCAGGAGATAAGACATTCATCCTTGCCGGTGGCCTTAATCCTGAGAATGTGGCTCAGGGTATAGAGCTTATGCATCCGGACGTGGTGGATGTCAGCAGCGGTGTGGAGACAGGCGGTTACAAGGACTACAATTTAATAAAGGATTTTATTAAAAATGTCCGATCTGTTAAGCAATAAAGATGTGTTTTGTTTAGATATAAATCCAACGCTGTGAGAGCATAGCATGGATCCTGATTTTTGGTACATAGAAACTTATCAAGAGGTGAGAAAGAAATGAGAAACGAAAAGGCTTACTACGGGGAGTACGGCGGACAGTTCGTCTCCGAGTCCCTGATGCCTACCCTGGCGGAGATAGACGAGGCCTTTGAGGCAGCCATCCATGATCCAAAGTTCATGGCTGAGTACGACTATTATTTAAAGCAGTATGTGGGCCGGGAGACGCCGCTTTACTATGCGCCGCGCCTCAGTGAGGAGTACGGCACAAAGATATACTTAAAGCGCGAGGACTTAAATCACACCGGCGCCCATAAGATAAATAACGTCATGGGACAGATCCTTTTAGCCCGCCGTATGGGAAAGACG
>JAJPYU010000038.1 GCA_021204765.1 Clostridiales bacterium | reverse complement strand
TTCCCGACCATAAATATCAGTATACGGCCATGTCCGGATGAGCGAATTATGATATTTCCATGGGAAAATACGGAATTTCTTCGAAAATTCGGCCATGAAATATAAGAATACGGACAAGCCTTTGTAAACCTTGTTACAATGTAACTATTCAGAATCCCTTACTGAAAGATGTAATCCGGGTTCCCGGACAATGCGTTCCTGATCGCATCGTATGCAGCCGTGACCGAACCGGCACAATGGTGTACATGATGCTTAGGAGCGTGCTGCGTTTAGTGTATTTCCTATTTCATGTATTCCGAGAGATCCGGTACATTTTCACTGTAATCTTCAGAATTCAGACTGCCGATATCAGTCTGGCTTGCCTGCCCATACTGATACATCTGGTCCAGGAATTCAATGGCGGCCCGGATCTTTGTGCGCAGCAGGTATCCTCCGGAGGAGGTGGCTTTTGACAGTGTATCAAGAGAAAACTGCGGATTCCAGTCGTAGGCACGTCCGTGGAAGGACTGGATCCGCATAAGGATCTCATTCATTTCCTCCCGGGTCAGGGGCTGCAGCTGGTCAGCTTTCACGATCAGATCCAGAACAGATTTCATGGGCTCAGGATCCTCGGGGAATACTTCTGCCAGGGTCTCATATTCATGTTTGGCTTCAATTACATCTTCTGTATAAGATGCGCCAAGGGCGAAGAGAGTATAGACGGATGCCATGCGGTCGCCGGGCATAAGGAACTCTGCCATGCTGCGGTAGGCTTTCAGGCGGGTCTTTTTCCCCAGGCGTCCGATCAGTTCTGTCTCGTCAAATAAAATCACCCATCCGTTATAGCCGAGCTCAAGAAACAGGTGGCTGAGGAAATTGAAATAATCCATGGCATGTTTTGTCTTGCTGAAATTTACTTTATATTTTACCCGTTCTCCGAAGATACGGTAGTAAATGCGTTTTACCTCAGCGTTGGTGGTGAAATTTCCTTCAAGATCTGACTGGAGCAGATATTTCTCATTCTGGTCCTCAGTGTTTAAATATGCGCGGAGCAGATAGTAGAGTTTGTCTGTTTCCAGTGACATGGCGGCATAAAGCTGCATTTCATTGGCTGCGGCGCTGTTGGGAGTAAGCTGATCCAGTTCCTGCATAAAGCCTGGCTGGGCATGCCCGGGAAGATAGGTGTTCGCTGCAAGCTTCTGATAAAGCAGATAGAGCCTGTCAAAGGGAGCTTCCTTGCTGAGTGAGAGATAGGAGACCACCATATTTTCGTCGTGAGCCATGCCAAAAACCGTATTCAGCAGATGTGTTTTACCTTCACCGTATTTGCCAGCAATGATTTTCCCGCAGGATGCCCCGGTGTCGCGTACATGCTCCAGGTCATCGGAGATCATGCGCATGATCCTCGGCCTTGCCTCCGAGAAATATTTGCCCACCGAACGGGAAGGGATACCGGAACGAAGAGCCTCTATCATGTGTCTTGATTCATAATCAAACATCTGTTTCCACCTTCATTGCTGCATAACAGGTCAGACGGGGTATTGATATATTTCCTGTTACAGATTTTCCGCGGATCGTTTCTGCTGTTTTCATATCAATGGGATGTGCTGAAATGCCGAGTGCATTGGCTGCCTGAGAAAAATTCTCTGACATTTTCATGATGACAGGAGGAGTGTACAGCTGATCTCCCAGTCTGTCCATGTCGACAATGTCGGCAAAACGGTTAAAGCGCTGGCTGATGATCTCATTCTGGATGCGCATCCACAGTGCCTGATAGGATTTGATGCCGCTGCTCTCATTATCGAGAAGTTCCCTGCCAAAACCGAATAGGAACATAATGTTTTTCAGGCTGTCTATGTCATCGATCAGCTGCCGTATGCTCTCATAGGTATCTTCACGCCGCATTTTAGTGTAATGGAGCGGATTCAGGCTGGACTTGCCGATCAGGATCTCCATGTCGTCTATGGCGACGATCAGGCCGGAATAACCGCCTTTGTGTATGACCTGTGCAAGCGAACGGAGCATGTGCCGGGCATTCAGTTTCGTTATACGTGCCGGGGAGAGCCCTAAAGGGCGCAGTGAGGTGATTTTCACGCTGGTGTCCGTGCCAAGCCAGCCCAGAAGAAGGTTTTTGTTCTGTTCCTCCAGAAGGGGATGCCCCAGGATTCCGCCGGTCAGCAGAGAGCAGGCCAGAGCAAAATTATTGTCGATCAGAGGATCGTCAAGAAACATTTGTTTTAACTGCAGACGTATCTCGCGGCGTGTGAGGGCATCGGCCAGATTCTCCTGTGAGAGGTAATCCATAAATGTGAAACCCTCCGGTACGTTTTCAGGAGAAAATCCGCAGTTTCTAATTACCTGATCGGCGCACTTTTCAAGACAGCGCATCAGATCACATTGCCTGAATATTTCCGCATAGATCTCCCTGAAATCATGGAGCCAGATATCTCTGGCGGAAAACTCAGCGGTCAGGTAATTGTCTTTCCTTGCCATGGCGGCCATCTGTTTCATCAGATGGGATTTCCCGCTGCCGCTTCTCCCGGTAATGAATTTTATCTTGCTTCCGCCCCTGCAGATATACTCCTTTAAGTATTTCTCATCCCAGAAGTCAGTGAGGAAAGGAAGACCCACAGTCAGCCTGTCCAGCAGGTCAGTATCGTCGGGAGCTCTCCCCTGCAGCAGAGCGGCTGTGTTCTTATCCATGGGCTCCTCATTTTTAACTGCATAATCTGTTTCCGTTAAAATATTATTTGTGTCCATGTGAGGAGTCTCCTGTTATTCTCTGAAGAATTTGATCGTCGCCAGGAACTGTTCATTTCCGTTTGCATCAAGGATACGGATGGCCTGATTGTTGTTCCGGCTGGGACCGAACTGGAAGCGCCGTCCATCCTTTGTCTGTTCCACATCTGACATATAGAGACGTGCCAGATCGAAGGCGTAGCTCTGCTGATCGTAATCGCGGCGGTATCTGCTCATGGGAGCAAGGATTTTGTAAAGTTTGGTAAGGTAAATGTCTGTCTCAGGCCGTTTCTTTAATTTCAGCAGCGCCATGTCATATGCCTCTGCCAGCTCATTTACAAAGGTGGAAGCGTTAAAAGAAGCCTTCATCAGCCGTGTCTGACCGTCTTTTATCTTTGCCACGAAACTTGCCGGACGCAGGCAGTGAACCTTTTTGCGGTCCATATACAGATCCAGGTTTTCGGCATCAAAACGTACTTTGTAAGGGAACATCTCATATATGGGAAACTCTCCGCGCACATCCACTCCGTTCTCCCGGCAGGCCTCCAGCATCTGTGCCGCGAAATCTCCTCCGGTAAAATACTGCGTGCGGTCAAATGAGCCGATCAGTTCCCTTATTCTTCCCAGGATCTCTGCCTGAGCGGCAGAGGCCTCGCTTAAGAGAAGGCTGTCTTTGTCAAAACCTTTCAGGTCGCCGTTTTCAATCTCCTTATTGATGGTTTTGGTAAGGCGCTGCACCTGTGCGTTTTTGTCTTTTAATTCTTTGGATATTGCCTGATATTCTGTGTACAGATCTTCGTAATTCATGGATTTACTCCTTTCTGGAAAAATTATGATAATTATCATAAGTATAGGTAATGCGTGTATAAAAATCAATATTTTTTTGGCTAAATGTGATATACTGTATAGCAGACGGCTACTGTTCACACAGTGGTCAGGACAGCTATATGGATATTTCAAGCTTGCTTGAAAGTAGACATATAACTGCCCTGACTACCTGTGAAACAGGTAACCTCCACCCACATAAGCAATCTTAGCTCCGTAAGGAGCGGGAAAGCACGTGAAACGTGCGGGATTGCGCATGGGGGTGGGAGTACGTGTGAACATGATATTATACCAAAGGAGCACCCCATGAAGAAACAGCTTTATCCCTGGCAGGAGGATTGCCTTAAGACCTGGTTTGACAATGACTGCAGAGGTATCATCCGTGCCGTGACTGGTTCAGGGAAAACATTACTGGCTATCAGCGCCATAAAAAAGCTGCGGCGCCGTCTGGGTGATTCTCTTCGGGTAAAGATAGTCGTTCCTCAAACAGCCATCGCAGCTCAGTGGTTTACAGCACTAAAAGATGACGGAGAGATTACCAGAACGGACATAGGTTTTTATTATTCAGGGAGAAAAGATTTTTCAGACCGGTTCTGCATGATATATGTGATAAATTCCGCCCGTTATACTCTGGCCAGGCATATTCTGCAGGATTTGTCTGAGGGAAAGCAAATATTTCTTATAGCTGACGAGTGCCATCATTACGCCAGTCCTGAAAACCGCAAGATATTCGAATTCCTGCCGTTTTTGAAAAATTTCCCGAATCAGTATTTTGCCATAGGGCTTTCGGCCACTCCGCGGACTTTCGGGTGGAAAGAATATCTGATGCCTGCCATCGGAGACGAAATATATAATTATACTTTTGAAGATGCCGCAAAAAATCAAACTATCAGTCCATTTGCAATTCTGCACGTGTCTGTTCCTCTTAATCCTGTCGAGAGAAAGAAATACGCGGAGTTTGAAGAGCAGATAGCAGTTATCACGAAGAAACTGATATGGTTTGTACCTGAGTTAAAAAAACTGCATGGTGACAGTTATTTTCGGGCGGTTCGCCATATTGCTTCTGATGAGCG
>JAJPYU010000274.1 GCA_021204765.1 Clostridiales bacterium | reverse complement strand
CATATTATCCTAACAGCGCTAATATGGATGCCTTCGGCTGAGCTCCCACAGTCTGATTGGCTATTTCTCCGTCCTTAAACACGATAAGCATAGGAATGCTCATGACCCCAAACTCCTGCGCCAGTCCCGGCTCCTCGTCCACATTTATCTTTCCTACTTTGATATCACTGCGCTCCTCGGCGATCTCATCCACCACCGGGCTCACCATCCGGCAGGGGCCGCACCAGCTGGCCCAGAAATCCACCAGCACCGGCCTGTCGCTCTTCAGCACTTCCTCATCAAAATTGTCTTTTGTAATAGTAATTACGCTCATTGTTTTCCTCCTTGTTCTCGTAATGTGTTAAGTATAACCTGTTTTGTGCTTCATATCTACAAAAATTTTTCTAAAAAAGATTGCGCTTTCGCAGTCTTCGCGCTCGGGAGTGTTGCGTAAGCAGCAATTTCCTGTCCACAAATTGCGCATCCTTGCGGAGCAATTCACATGTTCTTCCCGCACCGGAAGCATTGTGGCTGATGCGGGATGAAAAGCAGCTGAGCACCGGCATTTGCAAAAGTCGATTTCCGATTTCTAATTTTATTCTGAACCGCTGCGATTTCCGGACCTTTGTTGACAAAATTTTAACCGTAATGTATATTACATGCAATTATAAGAGATACCGCATAACGGATGTTTATAACAAGGAGAACTGTAATGGCAGAAGCAAAAACATTTAAAACATTTTTATCCCGGAAAAATATTGAGATATCCCTGAAAAGATACGGTATTGACGCCCTGGGTGCCATGGCCCAGGGCCTGTTCTGCTCTCTGCTGATCGGGACGATACTGGATACACTGGGGACAAATCTCCATGTCCCCTTTCTCGCTGTCACCGTAGCCACCATAAACGGCATTGATTACACCATAGGCGGCCTGGCCTCAGCCATGAGCGGTCCGGCCATGGCCATAGCCATAGGATACGCCCTGGAAAGCCCACCCTTAGTGCTATTCTCCCTGGCGGCTGTGGGCTTCGCCTCAAATGCCCTGGGCGGTGCAGGAGGCCCCTTGGCAGTCTATTTTATCGCGATCATCGCGGCTGAGTTCGGAAAAGCAGTATCCAAAGAGACGAAAATAGATATACTGGTGACACCCATAGTCACTATAGGGATAGGTGTGCTCATCGCCTGGCCCCTGGCTCCTTTCCTGGGTGCCATCGCCATGAAGCTGGGCTCTCTTATCATGCTGGCGACGACACTTAAGCCTTTTATCATGGGCGTACTGGTGGCCATACTGGTTGGCATGGCACTGACACTGCCCATATCTTCGGCGGCCATCTGCGCCGCCCTGGTTCTCACCGGTCTGGCCGGCGGAGCCGCCGTGGCAGGCTGCTGCGCCCAGATGGTGGGCTTCGCAGTCATGTCATTTAAGGAAAATAAAGTGGGCGGCCTCATTTCCCAGGGAATCGGTACCTCCATGCTGCAAATGAAAAATATCATCAGAAATCCCCGCATATGGATCCCGCCCATCATCTGCTCTGCCATCACCGGGCCTCTGGCCACCTGCGTCTTCCATCTGGAGATGAACGGCACGCCGGTCTCCTCCGGCATGGGCACCTGCGGACTGGTAGGCCAGATCGGGGTCTACACCGGCTGGGCCGCAGACGTGGCCGCCGGGGTTAAGAGCGGCATCACCGCTTTCGACTGGGTAGGGCTGCTGCTCATCTGCTTCGTACTCCCGGCAGTCATCTGCCCCATTATCCGCGCCATCATGGAGAAATTCGGCTGGATCAAAGAGGGGGACATGAAACTGTAAATTTATTTTGGGATGCCATTTTAGCATCTCAGGTTTCAACTATCCAAATTTATGTATACATTATATATAGCTATGGAGTCATACAAGAGGATATCCCATACTTTCGAACCGGTATGGGATGAGCATTCAGAAATCTTAATATTGGGAACTTTCCCCTCGGTAAAGTCCAGGGAGAATCTATTCTATTATGGGCATCCGCAGAACCGCTTCTGGAAAGTGCTGGCGGCACTGACAAGTGATGAACTGCCCCGGACTGTCCCTGAAAAGAAAGCTTTTCTGCTGCGAAATCACATCGCTGTCTGGGACGTCATAGCTGAGTGTGATATCGTCGGTTCCAGCGACAGCTCCATCAAGAACGTGACTGCCAACGATATGAGTATTATACTGAATCACGCTCCGATAAATGGCATCTTCGCCAATGGCGCAAAGGCATACGAATTATATATGAAATACTGCTTCCCGCAGACGCAGCGAAAAATCACAAAGCTCCCCTCCACCAGTCCGGCCAATGCAGCCTGGAATATGGAGCGGCTGGCAGAAGAGTGGGAAAAATATTTAATGCGATCACGCAAAAATGAATTCGTCGAAAAACAGGAAATGTCTTTCCCATAAACTATTTCTCACGCAAGCGCCGCTTAGTTTTTTACCTTGAGCACGTCCGCGTACTCCGCCTTTGACGCCGCAAGGAGATCATCCGGTGCCAGCTCTATCTGTGACCCTATTCGTCCTCCGCTGACAATGATCGTGGGCAGGGACTCCGCTGAGCTGTCAATGCGGGTGATGTACTGTTTCTTCATCCCGATGGCAGTGCATCCGCCGCGAATGTATCCGGTGACTTTATTGATGTCTTTCACGTGGATCATCTCTACATTCTTTTCGCCCACGGAGCGGGCCGCTTTCTTCATGTCCAGCTCCTCAGCTATAGGGATGACAAAAACATAGTAATTTCTGCTGGCACCCACAGTCACCAGGGTCTTATAGACTTTCTCATGGGGAAGTCCCAGCATGTCCGCCACCTGTATGCCGTCCACAAACTCCTTACACTCATAGCTGTAATGCTCAAAAGGGATCTTCATGGATTCCAATATTCTCATGGCGTTGGTCTTGACTTCTTTCTTTGCCATATTATCTCCTGTCTTCATTCTGCTGTCATTTCTGACTGTTGTCAGCTTTATTAAAAATGTACTTTTTCAGAGAACTCCTGTCGCCCATATCCCAAAATAGTAGGGCAAATCCCATTATCCCTATTATTCTAACAGGGTACTGTATTTCATGGATTGCAGCTCCCACAGGGGCTGTATCCCTCAGAAATCAGCTCTTCCCTGGTGCCGGTGTATTCCTTCTTATTCTTGTCACTCATCTGGGAGACAGATGAACAGTCCGGGTAGTGGAATTTCTTCGTATTGGTATTCAGAATATATGTCTGTTCCTCCGAGTCGCTGTCTGAGCCTGACACCGAGGAGCTGTTCGAGTTTGATGCAGATGACGAACTGCCTGTATTTCCGGAGGATGACTTGCCTGAGCCCGAAGATGAACTGCTGTATGCACCTGTGGAGATTTTGCCTGATGATGCCGTGGATGTCTCTCCCGCCTCCCCGCTGTCATCCTCCCGGCTGTCGCCGGTGGCATAGTCGATATCTATCCCGGGCTCCACATTATAGCAGAAGACGCAGAACTCTACGTCCCGACCCTCATCCTCCACGGACTCCGCCTCCATGAGCACGCCGTCTGCCACCAGATTGTCCCCATCGAAGATGGGTGTCACCCGGTAGAGCACATGATGGTTTGACTCCTTCACATAATCCGCCACCAGATTTTCAAAGGGAAGCATTCCCTGAACGTTGAAATACCTGGTGCCGGTGATGAGATTCTTATTATTTGCGTTCTCCCCGGCCAGCTCATAAGCGATGAGATGGCAGCGGTTATAGAGATATTTCCCATCCACGCAGTCGTATTTCACCGTGTGCCAGCCTGTTGGCTTCACGGAACCGATATCGCCCCTCTTCTCCGTGGGCATGATCTCCTGGCAGATATTCGCATAGGCCACGCCGCAACGTCCCAGGGAATCCAGCTTTGAATAAGTCTCAAAAGGCTCGGTGGTCAGGTCATCCTCCGTGAAAAATGGGATGTTGTCATTGACGACCACATAGGGAGAGCTGTCGTAATCGGGGATGTCATCCGGTTCCACAGTCTCCTCATCCTCATCCACCCCGGTATCGGGGAAACCGGCGCTGTCCAGATCCTCGGCCTCCTCCTCGACAGCCTCAAGGGAATCATCTATCTCCTCATCCCCGGATTCTGTCTCTTCCTCCGAGACGTCCTCAGCCTCCTCCGGCTCATCGGTCCCGGCTGCAGAAGCATCACTCTCGGATGCGGCAACAGCACGGCCGGCTGTATCATCACTGTCTGTGGACGAAGCACCCGACCCACATCCCGCAAAAACCAGGCAGAGGGTCAGCAGTATTATCCCAATTATCTTACTAAATTTATTCTTCACAGCCATATACCTCCGGAAATGTCACGATTGTTTTCTTAAATCTGTTCTCCATGGCTATACACCTCCAGGGAAATCTTCTCATGGGAATATCCCGGAAAATCCCGGGTCTCGTCTAATCTCCAGCACGTCTTGCTCACATCTATATCAAAAAAGAAGTCCCCGGGATAGTTCCGATTCCAACGATAGAGCCAGATGCCTTCAATCTTGTCCACATATCCCGCCGTCGGTACATTTTCCACAAAGCAGAACTCACCCTCCCCAGCTTCCTCAAGGAATGACTCGCTGACACAAATATCTCCCGCAGAGATCCTGTCCTCAAACGACACATCCGTGCCGGCCTCTTCATG